>QMOR01000207.1 GCA_003648285.1 Bacteroidota bacterium | reverse complement strand
TTCTACGCGAAATATTTACTGAGTTTTTCAATCCGCAAGCGATGATATCTCTGCAGGATGATTGGATACAAGTTTCCTATGATATTGATGAAGGTCATACTTGCGACCAGAATAAAATATCCCTGTGCCAATAAAACAAAAGATGAAATGAGAATCAATACAAAGGCACCCAGGTGGCCAAATTCTGATTGCTTCGACTGATATATGAAATTCTCTATGCCATCTCTTGTTCCGTCAAAATACTTCTTGCGGTTTTTCTTCGTTCCCCAGAATACTGCCATTAAGCCTTTCTTGAAAATATCAACGTTTAAGAAACGATATGTCCGGATTAATTGATCGGGATTTTTTAGTTCGTAGTACTTTGATGTCAAGATTTTGTGAGTTGGATAAGCGAAACCTGTGATGGCAAATATTCCCGTGATAAAAAGACAAAGCAGGAATGATATAAGCATGAAATCACCAACGTTAAAGTCACTTGGGGCTGACGCCATTAATACATTCACCAAATCAATCGATCTGTAAAGTAGAAACACAGAAAGCGCAGGAAATAATATTTTCTTGATGATATTCATTCTTTCGTGCCGTCCAAATCTCTGCCTTTCCTGAAATCAGGATTGAAAAAGATGGCCATCTGTAAATACCATTTGCCGAAACCGTCTAGTTGCTGGTGTAGCATGCCCAGTTGTGCATTGACATAGGAGGCCTTTCTAGTTATCTTTCTTAACACCTGCCATTTGTGTCTTCATCCTTGACATTCTCCTTGACCCAGACCAAACAATCATCAATGTTGTCAAAGATTTGCTCCTCTGGCACTAAATCCGGAATGATGTCTATACGTTCAAGCATGTAACGTGGCTGCTTGATGATGTTGACAAATAAAATTCTCTTTCCATTTTTACACAGGTCAACCAGCACGTCCTCCATCGCGTATAAACCCGATTGGTCCATATATTGCATTCTCCCCATTCTGATGATAATGGTTGATGCTGTATCCGGGATTTGCTTGG
Source organism: Bacteroidota bacterium (assembly GCA_003648285.1). Taxonomy (GTDB): domain Bacteria; phylum Bacteroidota; class Bacteroidia; order Chitinophagales; family Saprospiraceae; genus B8-G4. The sequence goes on along the minus strand of QMOR01000207.1, from coordinate 5,154 downwards.
CCAATTGTTGAAATTCACTTGTCGAGCCAAAGAAGAGGGGCCCCTTAATATGTTTGATGAAAACTTCTTCTTCCAGATACTCAGGGAAGTCAGCCTCGTCCGACCAGGCTTTTTCTTTGCCAAGAGATTTTATATCAGAGCGTTCACCCGTTAGATCGCCTATTTTCTTCATAAACATCAGTGATGCGATGACCAGACCGATACCCACCGCGTATACGAGATTCCACACGGAGGATAATACCAGGACGATGAGCATGATGATGACTTCCGGACGTGGCATATAGGGTATTGCTTTCAGACCCTTGTAGTCCATTACACCAATTCCAACTGTGATGAGTATGCCCGCCAATACAGCAGCAGGGATTTGAGAGGCCACCGGCCCGAGGGCCACCAGTATGATGAGGAGTAATACACCTGCCATCATACCGGATAGTTTGGTTTTACCACCTGCATTGATATTGACGACTGTCCTGATTGTCGCTCCGGCTCCGGGGATGCCTCCAAAGATTGCGGCGATACTGTTTCCGATGCCCTGCCCAATCAATTCTTTATTGGGTTTGTGCTTGGTTTTGGTCATATTATCTGCGACAACAGACGTCAACAGTGAGTCAATTGCACCTAAAAGAGCCAGGGTCAACGCAGTAAAAATATATGGTAAAAAGCTGCTGAAGCTGAGGTCTGTAAAAATATGCAAATTGGGAATCGGCAAACCGCTTGGAATTTCTTCGATCGGCCTGTAATCAAGACCAAACCCGACCGCAATACCGGACATGACCAGGAGTGCGACCAGTGTACTCGGGACTTTGGTGGTGATGCGTTTAAATCCGTAAATGATGAGAATCGTACCCAGGGCTAAAAGAAACTCCAGCCAGATGATGTTTTGCAACGCACGCGGCAACACTCTGATGGCTCCAATGACACCGGATGCATCATTGCTTGCCAATGTTTGAGATTCTTGTAGGATCTGTTGAGGCGTAATGTGTGCAGCTCTGTCGATGGTTTCTTTAAAGTCTTCCAGAACAAGAATGCCTTCACCCGCCTCGTCTTTCAGGATATTATCCAGAATGATTTCCTCAGCATGGGCTTTAAATTGTTCAACGTACTCAACATCTTCTTTAGGATAATACCCCACAGAAGGAAGGATTTGCGTAACCAGAATGATGACGCCTATGGCAGTCATAAAGCCAGAGACAACCGGGTAGGGGATATACTTGATGTATTTTCCGAGGCCAATGAGACCCAGGCCGATCTGCATGAATCCTGCCAACAAAAACACGATCAGTATTGCAGGCAAGGCCTTACTGACGTCTCCGTCGAAGGAAGCCACGATCCCTGCTATGACTACCATGCTTACCGCCGTCATAGGGGCAGTCGGTCCCGAGATCTGCGTATTTGTACCTCCAAAGAGAGCAGCAAAGAAGCTGACGAAAATGGCTCCATAAAGTCCGGCGCTGGGACCGAGACCTGAACTTACACCAAATGCCAATGCGAGTGGCAGTGCGACGATACCTGCTGTGATACCCCCAAACATATCCCCTCTGAAGTGGGAGAAATCAAGGCCGAGTAATTTTTTCATTTGCGTTGTTTAATAACTGAATTCCAAGATACCGTTATATGAAGAAGTTGACTTTTCCGGATTGTACGTCATACATTGCTGAGACGATTGCGATGTCTCCCTGACTACACATTTGGTGCAGAACGGGACTCTCATTATGAATGTTTTGAATTGTGAGCTCTACATTCATAGCTGAGACTTTTATTAGAAATATTGAGTTTTGTTCTGCTCAGACCATGGAGGGGTAACCATATAGGTAATGAACTCCAATAGAGTCAAGGAAGCGAACAGAACTAAATCAATTGATAGTTTTCACGTAATTAAATACGTGGCCTCATCAGGAAAGTACAGGCACAGATTCGGGAGGGGGAGTAGTCACGTCGGGATCGTGAAGAGATAAGAGATCTTTTGAATGCAAAACCGATAATTCATTTTGTGGGTTGTCCAACCGCATGTCATACATGTCGATTGTCAATTTATCGTTCTTTTCTTCTTTGCTTTCTTCTTTCTCAGACTCAGCATCGTCAGTATTGCAGAGTTCAATGAGTTCCGAGTCAGGATCCACCATCCATTGGCAAAATGTAGCAGCATTGGCCCATAACTGACCAATCACTAATAGATAGATAATGGCTTTTGTTGCAATCCGATATGTCGAAACGAGCTTCAAGGCAGATTTTATTAATTTCTGAGCCGCGAAGATAACGAATTAAATGACAGTCATATGATTGTTGTCATCGTATAAGATATAGCCCTGCATACTATTTCTCCACTCATCCCATTCACCTTTATGATGCAGATAACTGATGTCTAACGTTCTCGTTAAATTGCGTTTTAATCCAATTTAGGTTTTGTAATGCACTTGTTTTGCAAAAAGCACGCTCTTCCTTAAGAGGTATCAACCTTCAATTGAAAAAGCCCATCAAATTTGATAGGCTTTTACGATGCAATGATGTCAAGAAATAATATTACATTATACCTTTACGACATTTACTGCATTCAAGCCTTTCTGACCTTCCTCAACGTCATAACTTACTTTATCCCCTTCAGTTATCGAATCAGTTAGTCCGTTTTGATGCACAAATACATCCTTACCACCATCATCAGGTGTAATGAATCCAAACCCTTTAGAGGTGTTGAAAAATTTTACTGTTCCTTGACTCATAATTATTGTTTTTAAATTTTGTGTAAAGTTAACATTATATCCTTCATCTGGTTGGGGTCATGATTCTTGTGCCTAACTTATGATGTCAGCAACAAAGTTGCTGTTAGCCAGAATCCAGCACGCTAAAGGGAAATTTTTAGAAATATGGTTGTTGTAGTACACTGCGAGTCAATATCTATCTCCCATTGCGAGGAGAAGAATCAACGCCACGTACGAGGTTTTATCACTTCTTCACTATAGTATTCGGGTACCCTCCTGTAGAAGTATAGAGTTGTACGAAATATACCCCTTGACGATAGTACGGCATCTCCATCTCAATGTGGTCATCAACAAAAGCCTGATGCGCAATATCTACAGCTCGAACCGTCAGAAGATAGGATCTCTGATCATATTTCAAGCCGTTGGAGCGAGTATACTGCCAAATACACCTGTGCGAAATTGCTGAGATAAGACTACAAAGCCTTCAAATACTCTACGATATCAAGCATCTCATCGTCGCTCAATTGCAGATTTAAATGACTATCGTAGTGATTGACGACCTCGTTTAATGTGCTGAACCTTCCATCATGGAAATAGCCATTCCCATTTGCTTTGACAAAAACACCTCTAAGTGGTGGGGTCCTGTACATACCCGTCGGAGATCTGTTTGCCTCAAAATCATCAATCCCGATTTCCTCGGGCGTATGAAGGACATTATCTGCAAAGGCCGGACCTGCATGACATGAGGCACAATTCGCTTTGCCCTCAAACAGTTGCTGTCCGCGGATTGCGGCTGGTTCATCATAGCTCTCGGGGGCTGGAACAGGAGCTAATAAGGACAGCTGATATTCGAGCAGGCTTTCAAGTTTCGGGTCTATCAGATCTTCACCAGGAATATTGATGTTATATAGTCCCCTTTCCACTGCCAACGGAAATTTTTCAGGATCGTTTAAACGAGGATCTGTGAAATTGCCTTGTCCTCCCATATCCAGAACGCCAATAAACCTATTCCAATATGATATTTCCCCCCATCCTGTATATGTCTCGTGGGTCAGGCCTTGCAGGCCATATGCGGGGGGGATAACCAGGGTCGCCAACTCCCCATTTGGTTTAGTAACTTTTCCATCCATTAACAAAACCGGTGCAAAGCGTCCCGGTCCCCAATTGTTCACAACACTATTGAAGGTCGCGACATCCACACTCAGGATATCGGCGAGGGCCTGATTGTCAACAAAGCCAAGAATCGCCCCGACGTTGAGGTCAGTATTTGCCCAGCCATCCTTTCTGCTGCCGATTCCGTTTGTAAAAGAATCATCAACGTTCGAATGACACAACGCACATGTCACACCTACAGATGCAAGATTTCCGTTTCCATCAAAACTTCCTTTGACGCCGACTACTGCGTCCAGGTTCAGCAGAGCCACAGTCGTAAGTGGGTCATTCAAATCAATTGAACCATCGGATATGCCTTGAACGACACTTTGTGGCAACGCTTCAGCATCAACTTTAAGTCCGATGCTCAATGCGGTTGCAGGGCTCAGGCCCGGACCAAATCCGCCGTTGACTTCTCCAAGAATTGCCTTGTCCAGACGCAATACATCGGTCCATAGTGCCTCATCGCCAAATGTGTTGTGACGAAATGTCTCCTTTCCTTCAGCTATTTTTGTTGGATCAAGGTCAAGTACTACAGGAGGAGGTATGACCAGCTTCGTGATATTGGCTGGTTCTTCTTTACATTGAATTAAGACAATACTAACGGCAATTAATAAGACAGAATACTTTTTGATAATCATGGCAATGCAGCGCGTTTGTGAAGAAAAATATTTCGCACAGGTCCTTTGCGACCTATATCATATTGGATGCGCTACATTAAAAAAGGTTACATTTTCAATGTTAATTTCTGAGAATTATTTTCATGACATCATTTGTAATCTTGTCACATCTGCTAAATCCAAATTCGAAAATGTCTTTGTTCACAGTGACTTCATAGAGTTTCTCCTTAAGCATATTTTTTGCGCGATGAAGGCGCACTTTTGCATTTGGCACGGAGATATTTAAACAGGCTGCAATCTCCTTCATGGACATTTCTTCAACCTCTTTCAGCACATATACCGTCCTGTATTTTAATTCTAAAGAGTCAATGGAATTTTCCAAAAACTGCTTCGCTTCGTTTCTGATGATTCTTTTTTCCGGATCTAGTTGGTGATTATCTGGTATTTCCAAAACAGTCTTACTTTCAATATGAATAGATTGATCATGTAACGCGTACTCCTTTGACTTGATTCTAAGCCGGGCCAAAGCCTCATTGATGCCGATTCTGATCAGCCATGTAGAAAACGTCGAAGATTGCTTGAATTGATCAAGTTTCATGAAAGCCTTCAAATATGTGTTTTGCATGATATCTTCGATATCGGCTTCCTCCTTGATATAGCCACGGATTACGCGATACAGTGTTTGA
>QMOR01000206.1 GCA_003648285.1 Bacteroidota bacterium | reverse complement strand
ATCAGGCTGTGAGTGATAAGGTCTTCAAACTGGAGTGGCCAGATGGGACATCGACTACTGTGTTCAGCCAGTCGGATGAGGAGGGCATCGAAATTTTCCCAAATCCATTCCAGGATCATGTTTCGATCCACGTGACCATAGACGGCTTTACACCCACTAACCTGGAGATGTACCGTGAAAATGGGCAAAGGGTGATGCGCAGAGCGTGGGAAGGGAGCGCTTTGGAGATTGCGACTGATTCTTTGGTTGATGGGGTGTACTTCATTAAGATTTCGGATAACAGGAAAGAGTTTGTGAGGAAGGTTGTTAAGCAGAGCCGGTAATTCCCACCTTCGTCTTACGGTTACGGACGGACAGGTGTGCCCTGTCAGGTTAAAGACAAGTGCTCAGTGTTTTGCATTTAAAAGGCATATTTGCGTCCATAAAATCTTGTGACAGGACCTAAAGTATATGAGCATAGAAAAAGAACTACAGGCACGCAGTGAGGCCAGGTGTGAGTTATGTGGCTCCACGACGGATCTGAAGATTTACGAAGTGCAGCCTTCCTCAAAGGGAAATGCCGAAGACAGCATATTTGCCTGCACGACTTGCGTTACGCAGATCGAAGACCCGGAACAAGTAGTCCCCAACCACTGGAGATGTCTCAACGATAGTATGTGGAGCCAGGTGCCTGCAGTCCAGGTGATGACATGGCGGATGCTCAATAGGTTGCGATCGGAAGGCTGGCCGGTGGACTTGCTGGATATGATGTACATGGATGAAGAGACGCTGATCTGGGCCAAAGCCACTGGTGAAGGGGAGGAGGCCGATGGCGATACTGTAAAGCACATTGATAGTAATGGAGTGGTGCTTCAGGCAGGTGACACGGTCGTTCTGATCAAGGACCTGAATGTCAAAGGAGGCGGTTTTACGGCTAAGCGTGGTACTGCTGTTCGCAGGATTTCACTCGTGGCGGACAATCCTGAGCATATAGAGGGTCGCGTCAATGATCAGCGGATCGTCATCCTGACGAAGTTTGTAAAGAAGTCGAAGTAGAGATGGCTGAGGGCGCAAACCGCAAAATGTAAAATGTAAAAGTCGCAATGTAAAAGTTCTGATGGTATTCGATTTGAGCCTTGGAAAATGGGGATTCGGACCTTTGTACAGTCATCATGATGCGTAAATGATAGCATCATTGCATGTTTTAGGTGAATTATCTATCTTTGATGCCATCATATGATCGCATCATGCTGCAAAAATACTATGAGGGAACGTCCAAAATTATAAACCTGTCGACAGAAATCGGCAGACTGCTCGGTATCGTAGATGCCACCCATATTAGAAAGCCTAAAACCGAGTTGAGGCGGGCCAACAGGATCGAAACCATCCATTCGTCATTGCAGATAGAAGGGAATACGCTGTCCGTCGATCAGGTTACTGATATTTTTGACAATGTACGGGTCATAGGGCCTGCGCAGGATATCGTCGAAGTACGGAATGCAATTGATGTGTACAGGGATTTGGCCGGATATGATCCCTTTGACCATAGGTCGTATTTGAAGGCTCACAAATTACTCATGTCCGGACTTGTCCCAGGCGCGGGCAAATACAGGATAGAGGAGGTAGGTGTTTTCAAGGGGGCGGCTATTGCACACATGGCGCCTCCAGCCTGGAATGTCCACCATTTAATGGATCAGTTATTCAATTACTTGAAAGAGAGCCCTGACAATCTGATCATAAAAAGCTGTGTCTTTCATTACGAGATGGAGTTTGTTCATCCTTTCGCAGACGGCAATGGAAGAATGGGGAGGCTATGGCAAACCATCATCCTGATGCAGGAAAATCCTGTATTTGAGTTTTTGCCAATTGAGTCCGGGATACTCGAGAGTCAACAGGAATATTATGCCATGCTCGCCCTGTCTGACAAGGACGGAATGGCCACGAAATTTGTAGAATACATCCTTGCCCTGATAAGAGATAGTCTCGCAGAATTGATAAATGCACAAAGGGCAGTCCTCACCGATACAGAGAGGGTCTTGTATTTCAAAGAGCATACTGATTTGAGTGAGTTCACCAGGAAGGACTATATGAATATGTTCAGGAGTATTTCGTCAGCGACAGCGACGAGAGATCTGAAAAAGGGTGTCGAAAGAGGTGTTTTGATAAAAGAAGGGGCGAATAGATTGACCGTATACAAGTTTCGTGTAGCAAAGTAACGTCGTAACTTAGCCGCCAAGATGGTTAAGATGATATTGGTTGCTCTATTCATAGCAACAGGATTGTCCATGAATTCCCAAAATCTGGACGGTCTCACATTCGGCACTGACTCGACATTGGACGTCATGACCTGGAATATCGAGAGGTTTCCCAAAAATGGTCAGGCGACTTTGACGTACGTGGTAGATATTATTGAGGCATTGGATGTCGACGTGATCGCCTTGCAGGAAATTGACAGCAAGTCGCGATTTGAAGAATTGGTTGACAATCTTGATGGTTGGGAGGGATTCTATTCTAACGCAGAATTTGCACCACTGGCGTACGTTTACAAGCCAGATGTCATTGCGGTAAGGGAAATATATCAAATCTACACTGGCATGACACGTGTATTTCCCCGCCCCCCGTATGTGATGGACCTGGAGTACCGGGGTGAGCGAATCATCCTCATCAACAATCACTTTAAATGTTGCGGTGACGGAGTGCTGGAGTCGGAAGATGACTGGGACGAAGAGACACGTCGGCTCGACGCCTCCAATATGCTGGACGAGTATGTGCGTGCAAATTTCCCGGACAACAATGTCATGATACTTGGAGATCTGAATGACATTATCACAGATGATTTTGACGATAATGTCTTTAGGGCATTTACTGATGCGCCGGAGAATTACGCTTTTGCAGATATGGACATCGCAAATGGAAATTTTTCTGGTTGGTCGTTTCCAAATTGGCCCTCGCATATCGATCACATCCTTGTGACAAATGAGCTGTTTGAAGCACTCGGTAACAGTACCTCGGACATTCAAACGATTAAGGTCGATGAATTTCTCGATGGAGGCTTCGATGAGTACGATGACAACGTGTCTGATCACAGGCCCGTGGCCCTGAAGATTGATATAGGCTCGGAAGTCGTGAGCACGGGCGACCTGTCAGCGAGCGAAGTCAGGCTATTCGGTTATCCCAATCCATTCCGACAGACTACCACGATCACTTTCAAGTCTGCACTATCATCAACAGAGCTTGAGATATATAATTCTGTAGGTCAGAAGGTTGGAAACTACACTCTGGGCGATGGGCAAAGCGCTGTTGTTTGGAACGCAGAGGAGCTATCTGCCGGGGTCTATTATGTCGTGTTGCTTATTGATAGAGAGCTCGCGGTAATAACGAAGTTGCTCAAGGTAGACTGATTGGTATCATGACTTGTGCTCGTGAACTAAAATTTGCACAGAATACCAGACGCGCTTCAAGACTCTCTTCAATTGAACCACTTTACCCTTGTTTCAACCGGTCCTCTCAAGAGTCGAATACTTCTACAATAAGCGTTTTCAAACGATTACAAACGTCTATATCCGTTTACAAGGGGTTCTGAAGAGGTAAGTATTTGATTATGTGTAATTTGTGGTATTGCATGGTATGCTATGCGTACTACTGATATAAACTAGTTGTACGCAACTAAAACAATCCTTGAGCATATGAAATACATTTTATGCATTTTAATAATTACATCTTCCAATTTAATGTTTGGACAAACAAGAGAAGTTGAATTAATTCAGATTTTAGATACAGTTATTTCCAAATCAAAAGAAATATCCTATTATACTAAAACTGTTAATTGGGACTCATTAAGTGTTAAAATGTACATAGCAGCAGAAGATGCCAAAAAGATAGATGATTTAAAACCTGCTTTTGAAATATTGCTAAACGGATTAAGAGATCACCACGGACATATTAGAAGAACATCTGATTATTCAATAATTGCAAATTTCACAGACAGTAAAAACTCTCGAAATTCAGATAACAGAGTATATGATTCTGAAATTTGGAAAATTGTCAATGATGTAGAGTCAAGGTATGAATACACTTTATTGCCAAATAAAATTGGTTATCTAAAAATTGTTGGAGTTGGTCCAAATCTTGACGGTCAAAAAGAAGTAGAAAGAATCAGAAATTCTTTAATCGAACTCTGCAAAAATAAAGTGAATAAGTGGATTATTGATTTGCGTTATAATGGTGGCGGAAATGTGAATGTAATGCTTGCTGGAATTGCACCACTTCTTGATGCTGGAACAGTTGTTACCATTCAAGGTGAAAATATGAACATTATCGCAACAGCAGAAATTAGAAAAGGTAATTTTTGGTATAGAGGGAATAATGTTTTTAAAATAGAAAATAGTAAAAAAATACGAAACCCAAAAATTGCCATACTAACAAGTCGCTGGACTACAAGTTCTGGTGAATTTGTTGCTGTTGCTTTTAAAGGGCAAAAAAACACGAAATTTTTTGGAGAAAATACAGAAGGAAAGACAACCGAAAATAGTTGGGAAATAATAAATAACGAAATTGCTTTAGTAATAAGCACCGGTATTTACTGTGATAGAAACGGAAATGTTTATGTTGATAATGTAAAACCAGATAGTGAAATCACTTTTGAAGTGGAAGAAAATAAAGAAAAAGACAAGGGAATAATTGAGGCTGTTAATTGGTTGAATGATAAATAGCAGCGTACAACACTGTATAAAAATATTAGCCGAAAAAGCAGTAAATATGAACATTGTAATACACATCAAATTTAGTAGTAAATTGAAAAATGCTTCTTCTGAAATCGGTTGCTATTCTTATGCTAATCGTTGGCAGTAATTACAAAGTATAATTAATATAATAATGACACACAAGAATTTAAGAACAGGTTTTTTCCCGTTTCTGGTCATATTAATGTTGATAGGATGCAATCAGAAAAAAGCGGAGCAACCTAAAGGGTTTAGTATCACTGGAAACATTGCAAATATTCCTGATGGCACTATTTATTTATTGAAAGCAGGAGATTACTTAGGATATACTTTTGAAAAGGTAGACTCAGCAAAGATTATTAATGGAAGGTTCAATCTGCAAGGCAGCATTGATTTTCCTGAAATGTATTACCTGACTTCTAAGGATAACCAGTCAATATCATTTTTTAATGAGAATTCCGAAATCAATATTGAAGGAGATATTGCCAATTCTAAAAATGTAATAATATCTGGTTCAACAACTCATACAGAACTAATGAGAATACAAGAGCAGATTGATAGTTTGCAAAGTGACACAGATAAGAGTGAATACATTAAATACTTCATAGCGAAGAACAAAAAATCATTTCTAAATCCTTATTTAGTACTTACTTATGTTTTTAATTTGGCGACTTATGAGGAGTTGAAGGCCTATTATTCTTTAATGGACTCCAGTCTTAAGCAGCATCGATATACAAAGCGAATTAAAAATCAACTGAATATTCTTGAAGCAGTACAAATTGGGCGAATTGCACCAGACTTTATTGAAAAAGATACAGTTGGAAATGATGTCAGTCTTTCATCATATAGAGGCTCATATGTTTTAATAGACTTTTGGGCGTCCTGGTGTGGCCCATGCCGGAAAGAAAATCCGGGCATGGTAGAACTCTATAATGAACTCAAAGCAAAAAACATGGACTTTGAAATTATTGGAGTTGCTGGTGATTTTGTGAGAGACAGATGGAAGAAAGCTATAGTAAAGGACGGTCTTCCATGGGTAAACATATCCGACATAAAAGGATTTGATGGAACGGCAATTAAAATGTATGGGATTAAGAGTCTTCCCTACACTGTATTATTAGATAAGGAGGGAAAGATTATTGAAAAAGGTCTAACAGGAGAAGAATTAAGAATCAAAATTCGAGAAATTATTTTTCGCAAATAAATTAATACAAACAGCTGCTGCCAACAATGTATACAGCGCATTTAAGATTAGGCAAAAGCAGTTTCAATTTCTATCAACTGAAGATATCTCGAAATTTTTGAGTATCCCAAAGCCTACATTGGTGAAAATCCTGCAAAACCTGAATGCCGCCAATATCATTGAAACGAAGGAGGGAAAGCAAGGGGGTATTCGGCTGATGAAGCAACCATCAGAAATTACAGTTTTGGAGATTTTGGAGGCTATGGAGAAAGGCAAACCACT
>QMOR01000205.1 GCA_003648285.1 Bacteroidota bacterium | reverse complement strand
TGCGCCCCAATGGCTCACAAAGGAGTCCTTGAGGAAAGAGTGGGCTAAGACGAATAACGCAAGGCTCCATGAATGGAGTCCGTCAGATGCCCCTCTGTGGATGTCTGGGCGGTGGAAACGGGAGGCGTGGGCTACTAACAAGAATGAGCTAGAGAGGGAGGAACTGACATATCACATTCCTTGTGAGTGTGATAAATGTGGAAAAAGACTCATTGGTATCGAATCGTCTGGCATCATATATGATCTTGAAATGAACGACATGATAGGGAAGGTAAGACGAAAGGTTTATTTTGAGACCGACTGCGTGCTATGTGTTGAGTGCTACGATGCGCTTAGAGTAGCCCTACAGGCGTTTGAGGCGGCATGGGTAGGAAAGGGGGAAAGACAATGAAATCAAAAACGTATGGGCATGTCAAACAAGGAAGGCGTGCCGATCTTGGAGATACATTCTTCAGGTCTGGATGGGAAGCTAATTTCGCCCGGTATCTCAACTTCTTGCAGGATGCTGGCGATATCCATCACTGGGAATACGAACCGGAAACGTTCTGGTTTGAGGCGATCAAGCGAGGGGTCAGGTCATACAAACCCGATTTTAAGGTCTGGGATACAGAGGATAGTGATCCATATTTCTATGAGGTTAAGGGTTGGATGGATGCCCGGAGCAAAACGAAGCTTAAGCGGATGGCAAAGTATCATCCTGAGGTTAAGGTTATTCTGTTCGGGCGGAAAGAATATAACAGCCTTAAAAAGAGCCTATCCTCGATCATTCCGAACTGGGAGGGTAAATAAATGAATAAAGATCGCTATGTGTTAACAAAATGTCCGGAATGTGGCACAGAGCATCGGGTTCACAAGATCAAGGTAATGCGATTCCCTATTAAATGCACGTCGTGCGGGGCGCGATTTCTCACACTTGAGGCAAATGATGAGAGTAACACACACTCAGAATAACTACTTATGCTATCTCGACACGGGCGCAAAGACGACCCGCGAGGTGGCGGCGCATCTTGACATAACTGTAGCGGTGGCGGGTAAGATGCTTCATAAGCTTGTTAATAAGGGGCTTGTGAAGTCAACTAATAATCGAGGGGCGTATGGATACCTATACCGCCTCGCAGCACCGTATGAAGACCTCATAAATAGTGGATTAATTGTGAAGGATTATCACCGCAATAAAGGCACAGCTCCCAAGGGGAATCGAATCACACAAGAGGAGCTGGAGTATGTGGCACGTCTGCGTAAAGAAGGGCTTACCGGGAGGGAGCTTAATGATCGATACCATGAAGAGTACCCCGATCGTAGCACGGCAGGAATCGCCAATATAGTCCTGAAAGCACGGAGGGCAAAGCTATGCCGTTAAGAGGGTATTATGACTCTGGTGATGATTATGAGACTGGAGTTATGGTGGTTGCATAGATGTGTTAGAAGGTGCTACTCATGTTGAATATAACTAATATGGACATCGCTGGCTTTCAAGAATATCGGAAGATTGCAACAATAAAGGCAGTTCAAATAGATTCGGCTTTTGTTGTGGATACGCTTGAGGGGACGTTTGAAGGTAAGGCAGGAGATTGGCTTGCTGAAGGAATCGAAGGGGAACGATACATCATTGATGATGCAATATTCCGAAAGACCTACGATAAGCTTATATAAGATTATATAAGAGTCCTATATATGAGAGGTACCTCGCACCTGCTACTATCTTCTGTGATCGCGGTAGTGGTAGCGAGATACCTATTTGCACCTATCTTTGCCGTATCCCCCACTATGGCGATCCTCCCCGGGTATGCTATGGTGGCGGTCTTTCTGCTGTTTGCGGCAGTAGGCTCTGTGGCTCCGGATGCGGACATGAAGCATACTTTAATCCGTAAGTTCGTATTTCTATGGTTCTTCTTGCCATACTGGATACTTGCGCTGATCCCGATGAGCTTTATCTTTGACTTCAGCGATGAGAAGATATTAACCAGGATCAATAGATCGCTGTTTAAGCCGAAGCACAGAGGAGTGATGCACTCCCTGATAGGTCTGACCTGGTCAACTGTAGTAGTCTATATAGTTACCGCCTACTTGGTATCTCATTATCCCGCGATGGCGGCAGCGGAGGGGTTCCTGCTTGGATACCTTCTGCACTTGATTGAGGATGCGATCTTTACGAGCACCCCGATCAAGCCATTCGTGACTGATAAGATCAAAATAGGCGGTTAATCACAGTTTAGCGACTGTGATTGTTATTTTTTCAGGTTCCACAGCTACAACATATTTCGGTGCGCCGGGGGTGTTGCTCAAGGGCATTGTTTTGTGGATCAGCTTTGCTAACTCAGCCCCAAAATATATAGTACATCCCGGATTTTGATACCCTATCCGACAAAAACCGTCCGGGCGTGTTTTTTCTGACATGCTCTATACTTCCACATAAGGCTATATAAATGTTTGTGAATCCGATAAGCTTATATAGTCCTATGAGGATCATATAAATATGGATCTAAAATCTATAAAGTGGAAACCTGAATTAATAGTTCTGGCTACTCTCATGGTATGCGCATTAGCGGGACCTGCGATGGCAGCCATAACTCCGGATACGATTAGTTTGGATGCCGGAGGTGACTGGATATATGAAAAGGTCGTATCGCTAATGTGGCTTTCCGTTAAGATCATGAGTGTGGTAGCGGTACTTGCCATAATCTGGGGGTCCCCTTCGCAGAGGGCGTACGGGAAGTATATTATAGCCGGCATATTTGCGGGGGTAGTACTATTCTATGTATTTCCAGGATTCCTTCAGTCCTTCCAGGAGGTTGCGGTATCGGGGCCAGCAGCCAATGCAACAGCGGCACCATGATGCGGTTTAGCGTGATTGGGATACTCGTATGCGTGGCGGCGGCTCCCTTGGCGGCCGCCGACTATACGGATTCGCTATGGAATACGTCTGGGGCTCGAGAGTATTATGATTGTGGGGACTGGTCTGGCGTGCACAACCCCAAAGACCTGTCGGTAGGTTCAGGCCATTACTGGTGGAGCAAACATCGCAAAAATGGGGTGTACGTGTTCGATCCTACAAACTGGGGCTATCCGCCTGATGCATATCTGGAACGGGCGGGATTCAGTAATATAGAATGGACTTGTGTGCATATTTTTGGGTTCGATAAGACCCTAAATTACGATGGAAAAGTGTACACTGATAATCCAAAAGCGATTAATTATAAGACCAGCTACCTCCGAGTAACGCGATATAGCACGTTGTACTGGCATATTTACCGTACCGAATCGAGTATGTCACATCGGGATACGGGGCACTCAATGACGATTAAGAATACCCTAACCTTCTATGCGAAGCATACGACTGCTACGGGGAAAAAGAAGAAGAAGGACAAGACCTACTACCCTGAGGATACGCTTGGGTATGCCATGTTTCCGGTGCCTGATACGGATATTACCGTTCAGCTGATTAACCACTCGACCTATATGATCTTGAAAGTTCCGACTCCGGCACACGTTACCGGGATCCGGATACACTTAGAATCGAGAAACACTACAGCAGAATATGAGAAACAGCTCTATTGTCTGCAACTGAACAAGCGTAATAAGTTTGTCACCTGTGACCTTGTAGAGTATAAGTATCATAATTTTATAGGAATGTCTCCAGCAGGTCATGAGGAGTTTATACTCCGCTATGAGCCGGATTATATGATCGATGTCACGCTGTACACTCCCTTCGAACAGATAGCTGCTAACGTTACTGTGCAGGAATCCGAGGTGGCACCGGTGGATCCGTATAACCTAATCCTTGATCCATTTTTTAACGTGCTCTACATCCTGCTGCCTGTATTTTTGACAATCTGGCTGGTGCGATTGCTATGATGTTCCTTAATCTGAATGATGAGATTTCGGATGTAGCGACTCGATCCATAGGGTTTACAGGCTCAGAACTTTCTGAGCTGAATAGCACGATCAACAGTACGATACCATCAAATGGCACGGCTATTGATACGATCAATCGGTATGCAGTGGTAACTCCAGATGTTGTAAACACACCGTGGATCACGGATATGTACAATGTAGTAGCCCACATGGCGACAACCATGTTTCATATTCTGATCGTATTTGCGATCATAAGCTTTATCCTTGGGCGCTACAACATGCTGTCAGCCTCCCGCTCAGCAGCAATAATTCATTTCCTGAAGAGGGGCGTAATTATCGCGTTTATGATAGCACAGGGGCTCCCTTGCATCATGACAATGCTCTGGATTAATCAGATAATCAGCGAATCATTTGGCAATGCGACGAATGTCACAGACCTGTTGATATTCTCCCTTCTATCCCCTCTGGGGTGTGTGGTGGTCGTGGGTAGCGTCATTGCTGTGATCTACAATGCATTATTTTATCTGATCCGGTTCTTCATGATCTACTTATCTTGCGCAATATGGCCGATTGCCTGGGTGCTCTGGATGTGGGACCAAACGGCCGAGTTTGCGATGAACCTGATAAAGATTATAGCAATTAATATCTTCTTGGGCTCTGCGGTGGTCTTTGTGTACTGGGTTGGCACTCTTGTACTGTTATCCGGAAACGGCCCAGTCGGTTGGGGGTTGTCGATATTTGGGTTGATAATCATGTATGTCGCCGCCAAAATACCGATCATCGCGTACCACCGATATATTAAGAATCCTGCACCGAGTAGCGGGCTTGGTAAAATTGGGCTGATCGTACTTTTAAGAAAAGCAATATTTAAGGCATAATATAGGAGGATAACAATGGCAGAAATAAAAGAAGGATATGATACACCATCAGACCTGAAGCATACGCCCAAGCCGTGGTTTGGATTGAGTACCCGCCATGCATTGCTCGGATTGGTGGCTATTGCGATAGGTGTGGGGTGGCTGAAGCTTACTGTAGCTCTACAGCTCCCCAGTGATATACGTGAATTTGGGTTTGTTGTGCTCGGGATAACTGCAATTGGGGCGGTGTTTCTTGATCTGGATATGTGGATGTACCATGCAATCCGCTGGCAATTTGCATCATATTATGTGACTCGATTCGATAAGGCAGCGAAGCAGGTAAGCGGCATAATCGGAGTAGAAGGGGATCATTATTGGAATATGCACGGTGATGTGTGCGCAATATTGCGACTCACTGCGCTTAATTCTAATCGTGTGGATCCCGAAAAGGCGCAAGAAGTAGAGAACGCAGATAAGGAATTTCTCAACTCCTTGCCTTGCCCGGTGCAGATTGTAGGATACACCTACAATTATACGCTTGATAAATACATGGCAGCGATGCTATCATATGCGGCAGATCTACCAAAAAAGGTAATGGAATATAAGATATCGCATCTGAATTTCTATCAGCAGTACATCAGAGAGCAGAATATCAGAGAGCGATCCGTGTACATGATCATTAAGGCAGACTCAACACTTGCCGAACCGATCGAGACCCTTGACATCTACGTAAATATTATCTCAAAGAACTTGATCCGTTCTGGAGTAATCGGAAGACGGCTGGCTGGAAGCGAGATTCAAACAACTATGGTTATGATCGCAACGGGAATAGGCGATGAAGGCCTGGAGTATCTGACACCATATCCGGAGGTAGAATCACAATGAATTATGCTGAAATGCTGTTGCGGTTCTTGGCAGGTGGTACTGTGGTGGTGGTGGTTACGTTGCTTGCAAAGACCCGGTACCCTATGTTGGCTGGGATAATGATGTTATTCCCTGCTGTAACTCTTGTCGGCTATTATTTTGTAGGGCCGACCGTCGATGCTACACAACTACAAGCCATAACCAAGTTTAGTATGTATGCCCTATCCACGACGTTTGTATTTTTAGTGGCGTTTTACTATGCTCAGAGGGTGCTTGACATACCCACATCGCTTATACTATCAGTTGTTGCGTGGGTAGTTTCTGCGGGTGTTTTGGTCGGAGTAACATATGGAGTAAGAACATGAACCACCAACTAAACGAGATAAAGAGGTTTATCGCATCGCTCAATACACGGACAACAAAAGCTATCCGGATGCCCCGAATGCCGAAACATAACCCGATCTTTCACGGGAAGGATTCGTTATTTCATACTCTTCTTACTCCAGATCGAGTTATCAATCGCATCGATACTCTCCAGATCGGCGATGAATATCACGCGTTTATGGGTGCAAAGGGGTACCCGGGCAGCCTTGCGCATAACT
>QMOR01000204.1 GCA_003648285.1 Bacteroidota bacterium | reverse complement strand
GCAGACATTATCAGTAGTTATTCTGAAAATGATCTGGTCAGGCTGTTTAGTGATTTTGGTCAGGTGAGAAATGCTAAAACTCTGGCCGGACACATTGTGACCGAACGGAGGCAACGACGCATTGATACAATCGCAGGCTTTTTAGATGTGATTGGCTCCTGTATCCGTGGCTCGCGAGCCAAGTACCTCGCACAGGTCTTTCAGTCCCTGCGGATTGAAGTCAACCATGAGGTCGATGCGCTTAAAGATTTTTTGGGCGCGTCCACAGATTGCTTGAAGCCTGAAGGCAGACTGGTGGTGATTTCATACCACTCTGTTGAGGATCAACTCGTGAAACGTTGGATGAAGTCAGGGAACGCAAGAGGAGAGATTGAGCAGGATGATTTTGGAAGGGTCCTGTCGCCAATGAAGATGTTGACGAGAAAGCCTGTCGTACCGGATGAAATAGAAGTAGGAATAAATAACAGGGCGCGCAGCGCCAAAATGCGAATAGCAGAGAGAAAATAATGGCAATTAAAGCACTAAAAGGAGTCATGTTGAACAAGGGGATATACAAGAATATGCCCTTCATCGGCTTTCTGGCAATCATTGCCATGCTGTATATCGCCAATGCACATAGTGGAGAAAAATTGATGCGTGAAATACAAGTCCTGGAGAAAGAAGCGAAGCAGGAACACTGGCGCCATATGTCTGTGCAGTCTGAGCTCACGAAGAGTAGTCGCAGCTCAATAATTGAAAATCAGGTGAACGACAGCGGTCTTGAGATAGCGATCGTACCACCTCAAACACTGATAATAGAGAATTAGCCATGAGTAAGCACAAAGAGCTATTGATCCGCTTATACATCACCGTACTGGTGGTAGTAGTGGTAGCTCTGACGCTGTCTTACAAGGTTGTCAGGATCAGTGCGATTGAAGGAGATCGCTGGCGTGCCAAAGGTGATAGCCTGTACGTCAGGTATTTTCCTGTAGAGGCTGACCGGGGCGACATATTGTCTACGAATGGTGAGTTGCTTGCGACTTCGCTACCGCTCTTTGAAATAAGAATGGACATGAAGGCCAATGGTCTTACAAATTCGGTTTTTAATCAAGGCGTGGATTCACTGGCTTTTTATCTGTCAAAATATGCAAATACGAATTGGTCGCAATCCAGGTATCGCAGTCACCTGATCAAGCAGCGCAAAAAGGGATCGCGATATATGCTGATCAAACGCGAGGCGAATTATGCTGAGTTGGAGCGCTTCAAGCAGTTTCCAATTTTCATACGGGGGCAAAACAGGGGTGGATTGATCACGATCAGAAAGAGTGAGAGACTCAAGCCTTATGGCCATTTGGCCGAAAGGACACTTGGGTCGGTCCGGGACAATGTACAGCCGGTAGGCCTTGAGGGCTATTTTGATGAGGAGATGCGGGGCAAGGACGGCATGCGTCTGATGCAGAAAGTAAAGAACGGCTGGATTCCAGTCCTTCAGCACGAGTCAGTTTTGGCACAACGGGGAGCGGATGTGACAACGACACTTGACGTGCGCATGCAGGATATTGTCGAGAGTGCATTGATGAATGCAGTAGTGTACCATCAGGCCAAATGGGGCACAGCGATATTGATGGAAGTGGAGACTGGTGCGATACGGGCTATTGCCAATCTCGACCGTGCTACGGGTGGGGGATATTACGAAGGATTCAATCATGCAGTCGGATCAGCGACTGAGCCGGGCTCGACATTTAAGTTGGCGACGGTCATGGCATTGCTGGAAGACGGGTATGCTGACATGGATACACGTGTCGATCTGCACAATGGCAAAAAGGTCTTCTACAATCACACAATGAATGATTCGCATTGGCATCCGCACCGCGAGGTTGATATGCGTCAGGCGTTCGAGATGTCATCTAACGTAGGGATTGCTACCCTGGCTGACGAAGCATATGCACGTAAAAAGAAGAGCAAAGAATATATCGCAAGACTAAATCAGTTCGGCCTGAATCGCACAACAGGAATAAAGATTCCGGGCGAACGAGCACCATATATCAAAGAGGCTTACAACAACGATCAGAATTGGAGTTCGACGACAGTGGCTTGGATGTCACATGGTTACGAATGCCAGATCACACCTCTCCAGATGCTGGTGTTTTATAGTG
This sequence comes from Bacteroidota bacterium, assembly GCA_003648285.1. GTDB lineage: Bacteria > Bacteroidota > Bacteroidia > Chitinophagales > Saprospiraceae > B8-G4. The sequence continues at coordinate 4,056 of QMOR01000204.1, read as the reverse complement.
CTGTTGCGAATGACGGAAAAATGATGAAGCCATATTTGGCAGATGCCGTGGTAAAAGATGGCAAGGTGCTACAGAATTTCGGTCCTGAAGTGGCAATCGCAAGTATCGCAAAAGATGAAACGGTTACTAGCGCGCAAGAGCTCCTGGAGGGTGTCATGTTGCGTGGGACTGGCAAAAGTATGCAGTCTCTATATGTCACCATAGCTGGAAAGACTGGAACCGCTGTTATCGATTATTTCCGCAGTGGAGAGGGAAGAAAAAAATATCAGGGGTCATTCGTTGGATACTTTCCGGTTGTAAACCCCAAATACGGCCTCATTGTCTTACTCAATGATCCGACACATGATGGATTTTACGGTGGCGAAGTAGCTCTACCGGCATTCAGGGAAATTGCAGAACACGTGATGGCACTGACCCCGACACAGTACATGCCGACACCCAAGGATTCAAATGATTTGGAGAAGGTCTACTCGGTTGCGGCATTTGCGAGCAAGTCAGACATGGAGCAGATTGCACATACACTGGGTGTCGCGTATAACAACGTTGTGGAATCGGATTGGGTGTCGTGGGATGCCGGGGAGGGAGATGTGCTCGCGCTGCGAAGCATGGACGGACTGGAGATTCCTGATTTGAGGGGTATGGGACTCAAGGATGCTGTTTTTCTTCTTGAGAATGCAGGTCTCGAAGTGCGTGCGACAGGTGTAGGCAAAGTAAAAAAACAGTCGGTGAAAGCCGGCAAAAAAGTGTCTAAAGGGACACGAATAAAATTGATTTTGGGCTGATGAAGTCTCTTGAAGAGGTGATGGAGGGGATAGATATCCTCGAAAAAGTGGGAGATGTGTACAACGAGGTAGGGGAGCCGGTGATCGACTCCCGAAAAATTCAGCCTGACGGTTTGTTTGTCGCCATACATGGCACACAAACAGACGGTCATAAGTTCATTGACAATGTTATCCAAAATGGTGCCAGAGTTGTGGTGTGCCAGAAATTGCCAGGGAATTTGCGTGATGGAGTGACTTATTTTAAGGTCGCCGATTCAGCAAGTGCTTCGGGAATGATTGCACATAATTATTACGGCAAACCGACACATAAGCTGTGTCTCATTGGAGTTACCGGAACAAACGGGAAAACGACGACAGTGACATTGCTACACGAATTGATGGTCGCTCTCGGATTGAAATCGGGGCTGATCTCAACTGTCGAATGTCGTATTGCCTCACTTGTGATTCCAGCTACGCATACAACACCGGACCCGGTTTCGCTAAATGCTTTGCTGGCTGAAATGGTCAGTAGTGGTTGTGACTACGTTTTTATGGAAGTCAGCTCACACGCGATCGATCAGAAGCGAATCAGTGGTTTGAGGTTTGAAGGTGGCTTGTTCACAAATATTACGCATGACCACCTGGACTACCACGGCAGCTTTAAACACTATTTGGATACGAAGAAAAAGTTCTTTGATGGATTGGGTGCTCGGGCTTTTGCTCTGGTCAATGCGGATGATCCACGCGGAGAAGTCATGGTGCAGAATACTGTAGCTAAGGTCTCAAAATACAGCCTGCACAAAATGGCGGAATTCAAAGCGAAGATCCTGAGCAATCACATAGAGGGATTGCATCTGCGACTTAATGATGTCGAAATGATAAGTCGACTCGTTGGTGAATTCAATGCCTATAACATTCTGGCGGTCTATAGTTGTGCCATCCTGTTGGGATTAAATAGACAAGAAGTGATTACGGCATTGAGTGGATTACCACCTGTAGAAGGGAGATTTGATCTCATTCGACATCCCCGGTCAGGAAAAAGTGCCATAGTGGACTATGCGCACACACCGGATGCACTTAAAAAAGTGTTGAGCACCCTCCAACAACTCAAAGAACCCGGATCCAAGCTCATAGCTGTAGTAGGCTGTGGGGGCGATCGCGACAGGGCAAAAAGACCCAGGATGGCAAATCTGGCAGCGACTATGGCTGACATCACCATCCTTACGTCTGATAACCCACGCACAGAGGATCCGGAAAAAATACTGGAAGAAATGCAAGAAGGCATCGCAAAAGAGCGAAGCAAACAAGTGTTCAAAATCACGGATCGAAAAGAAGCCATACGGGCTGCGGTTCAATTTGCAAGTGACGCAGATATCATCCTTATCGCTGGCAAAGGGCACGAAAAATATCAGGAAATAAACGGTGTAAAACACCCATTTAATGACAAAGAAATTGTGCACAATGCACTATTTAAAGACATATAAGATTGGTTCTATTATCATTCTCAGGTTGGTTTTAACAGTTGCAGCGGACCGGTTTCATCCGGATAAAGATCATGGATGTGTGTCCGCTGCAAACTGTTATTTTTTGAAAAAGGAAGCCTGCTAGAATGTTGTATTACCTCTTTGAATTCATTGAAAAAAACTATGACATACCCGGAGCGGGTCTGTTTGGTTATATCACTTTCCGGGCCGGCGTTGCCATTGTGCTTTCGTTGGTCATTTCCATGATTTTTGGAAAACGGATCATAAGTTCTTTGAAACGATTGCAAGTAGGAGAGACGGTGCGAGACCTGGGCCTGGCAGGGCAGAAGGAGAAAGAGGGAACACCGACAATGGGAGGCCTGATCATCATTCTCGCCATATTACTTCCTTGCCTCTTGCTCGCGCGACTGGACAATATCTACATCATCATCATGCTACTGACGACGGTGTGGATGGGAATCATCGGTTTTATCGATGATTACATCAAGGTCTTTCGCAAGAACAAGCAGGGATTGAGTGGCAAGTTTAAGGTGCTGGGCCAGATCGGACTGGGGCTGATTATTGGATTGACAATGCTCTTCAGCAACGATATTGTCGTGCGCATGGATGCTGAAGTCGCCGCATCCAAAGGTTATGAAGTCATCGAGTCTGTAGAAGCGGACAAGGACGGATCCAGGAGTAATATGGTCTACGTCAAGACGACTATGACAAATGTTCCTTTTGCAAAAGGGAATCAGTTTGATTATAGGTCGCTGCTTTGGTTTTTGGGTGACAATGCCCTGCTGTGGGTTTGGATTGTTTTTGTGCCAATCACGATTTTTATCGTCACTGCAGTGTCAAATGGAGCCAATATGACCGATGGGATTGATGGGCTGGCCACAGGTGTTTCGGCAATCATTGCAGCCACGCTTGCGGTGATGGCATATGTGAGCAGCAACACTGTTTTTGCGGACTATCTCAACATTTTCTACCTCCCGCACTCTGAAGAGCTCGTGATTTTCGCAGGCTGTTTTCTGGGGGCCTGTATCGGTTTTCTCTGGTACAATGCCCACCCGGCACAAATATTTATGGGGGATACCGGTAGCCTCACGATTGGAGGGATTATAGCAGCAATGGCGATTTTATTGAGAAAAGAACTCCTGATTCCATTGTTGTGCGGGATCTTTTTGATAGAAACTCTCTCAGTCATCATACAGGTCTGGTACTTCAAATACAGTAGAAAAAAATACGGTGAGGGTCGACGGGTGTTTTTGATGTCACCGATACACCATCACTATCAAAAGAAGGGGATGCATGAGTCGAAGATTGTAACACGGATGTGGATTGTCAGCATGCTGCTGGCGGTCTTAACGATCATCACACTCAAGATCAGATAGATGCATGTTGGAATTTTGGGCGGCGGAGAGAGTGGAGTGGGAGCAGCACTACTTGCAAAAAAGTTAAAACACGAGATGTTCGTGAGTGATTCCGGAAAGATCCGGGAAGATTATCGCTCCGAGCTCGAAAAAAATAACGTCCCTTTTGAAGAATCGGGACATACAATTGAAAGGTTGAATCAAATGGATCTCATCGTCAAAAGCCCGGGTATACCCGATGGCAATCCGACGGTCGGGGCCCTTCGTCAGCTGGGCATACCAGTGATCTCTGAATTGGAATACGCCTTTGGGCATTGTTCCGGGAGAATACTGGCTATAACCGGTAGCAATGGTAAGACAACGACGACAACACTCTGTCATCACATATTGAAGGAGTGCGGCGTCGATGCGGCTTTGTGTGGAAACATCGGACGCAGTTTTGCCAGGACAATTTCT
>QMOR01000203.1 GCA_003648285.1 Bacteroidota bacterium | reverse complement strand
TGTATATAACCGAGCCAGCCAGCATAGCAATTGATGAGGTCAAGGTCCTTTTTACGGATTACCTCGAGAATAATGGCTTCCGCAAAACGCCAGAGCGCTACGCCATTCTCACAGAAATCTACGATCGCGATGATCATTTTGATGCTGAAGCACTTTACGTCCATATGAAGACCTGTCACATCCATGTGAGCAGGGCTACTGTGTACAATACTCTGGACTTACTGGTACAGTGTGATCTCGTGGCCAAGCACAATTTTAACAGCCATGTGACCCGTTATGAAAAAAGTCACGGTGTCGCACAACACGATCACTTGATCTGCACTGAGTGTGGTAAAATTGTAGAGTTTAGTGATGATCGGATTAAATCTATTGCACATGATCTTGCTGACCAAACTGACCTCGACATTTCCAGGCATCAGGTGATTGTCTACGGCAGGTGCAAAAACGGTTGTGCAAATAGTACAGATTCGCCTTTTTAGCAATGCGTACCTAAGAATTATACGTACTTTTGGGGTATGAATGTAGACGTGCTTTTAGGTCTCCAATGGGGTGATGAAGGAAAAGGAAAAATCGTTGATTTTCTCGCTGACAAATACGATCTGGTCTGCCGCTTTCAAGGTGGTCCAAACGCCGGTCATACACTGATCATAAACGGTCACAAGACAGTACTACACACGATACCCTCAGGAATATTCCGGCATGACATCACTAATGTCATCGGAAATGGTGTCGTCATTGACCCCTTCACGTTGTGTGAAGAAATTGATGAGTTGAACGACCTTGGGCTGAATGTCACAGAGAGATTGATCATCGCCAAGCGCGCGCATCTCATACTCCCTACACATCGCATGCTGGACGCTGCTTCTGAAAAATCAAAAGGCCTTGCTAAAATCGGCTCAACGCTGCGAGGAATCGGTCCGACCTATATGGATAAGACGGGCCGCAATGGATTGAGGATTGGTGACATCCTGCGTTCAGATTTTCGACAAAAATATGAGACCCTCAAGGCAAAACACCTCGGACTACTCAAAATATATCCGGAGCTCGACTTCGACCTTGAAAGCGAAGAAGAAAAATGGTGGACCAGCATCGAAGTATTGCGAAAAATCCAGCAAGTTAACGGCGAGTATTTTGTCAATGACGCACTAAAAAATGGGAAATCAGTACTCGCAGAAGGAGCTCAGGGCTCAATGCTCGACATAGATTTTGGCACATATCCTTTTGTGACATCTTCAAATACTGTCACGTCCGGTGTGTGTAGTGGTCTCGGTGTATCGCCGCGCCACATCGGTAAGGTCATCGGTATCACAAAAGCGTATTGTACGCGTGTAGGCAGCGGACCATTTCCAACCGAGCTCCATGGCGAATCTGGTGAAGAACTCAGAAAAGCCGGGCACGAATTTGGTGCTACTACCGGAAGACCACGCAGATGTGGCTGGATTGATATCCCTCAACTAAAGTATTCAATCATGATAAACGGAGTCACTGAACTTACCGTCACCAAGGCGGATGTACTCAGTGCCTTTGATGCAATAAAACTTGCGACGAGTTATCAATATGACGGCAAAGACACGATGGAATTACCATACGATCTGGATCATCCCGGCCTGACTCCTCAATATCTTTCAATGGATGGTTGGAACAGTGATATATCAGGTATAAACGACTACGGGGTATTGCCTAAAAACGTCAAGAGTTTTATCGAAAAAATGGAGCAGCTTCTTGAGGTTCCGATCACTCTCATATCGACAGGTCCCGAGAGAGAGGCATTGCTCACACGTGATTAAATCATCATTAAGGTCTGATCGCTCTTACCAGATATTGATATTCGAAGGTATTCTCATCAACACTGAGAATATTATACCCGGCCTGACTCAACTCTTGCTGAACCTGTAGTATCGAAAGTCTGTCTTCAATGGCTGGTCCAATGGTCGTTTCTTTTTTCTTGAAATCGATGATGATCAGCTGACCATTCTCTTTCATCCCCTTTTTCAAATCTGTGAGGTATGTGACTCTGTCCGCAAGGTAGATATATGTATTGACCATGAGCACGACGTCAACTTCTTCCTTATTCAGATTTGCACTACCCGTGGCAGCCAAACGCGTAGAAAATCTTTGTTGCACATCAGGTGGATAGCGCTCCTTCTCTGTATTCATAAAGGAAATGGCCCTTGGATCGATATCTATCCCGATCACAGTCCCTCCCGCTGCTGCAAGTCGGAAAGCAAAATACCCTGTTCCGGCACCAATATCCGCAATTGTCTTACTCCCGAGGTCACCTAGAATGTTGATGACCAATTCAGGCTTCTGCCATATCACACGAGCTCCCGATTCGTAGTACGCCGATGACATTTCATCAAATCCCTTGCTGACTTCAGTCTCTGATTTTTCAGTTGTACTCGCGCGGCGATCCTGAGATTCCGATTGATCGGAAATGCAATTGCTGAATACCAGCACGATCAAGGTTATGGCGAGAATGGTTGATGTCCGGGATAGGTGCACTGTATGTCTTATAGATTGAACGGGCCCAAAATAGATTGAACGAGCCCAAAGATACGCAATTTCATTCCGTACTGAACCGTGGGAATGTGAGACAGGATGCCTTTGTCATTCCTCCAATATCTCAAAATCATAGCCTATATGAAACAAGGCATCGCCATGCGAAACAACGGGTGTATTCGTGTGCCCGATGATGTATCCGGATCTTTTAGAGGAAATGACTTCTTCACGTGCGACAAACAGATCCTTGATTGTACCAAGTGGTTCACCTTTCTGCACAAATTCACCGGATTTTTTTGTCCAGGTAAAAATTCCAGACGCAGATGCTCTGATCCATGCTGATTTGCGAATCAACACTTGCTCCTGCCGTTTAACAGGATCGACAGGATCGATCATGCCATGTGCACGCATCACATTTAGTATCCCATCAAACCCGAAATTAATTCCATGGCCATCCAGGCGCTGAGACTCACCCGATTCATAAACGATCATTGGAATATCCATCTTCCCTGAGACCTCGCGAAGAGATTTATTTATCACCGGTTTTTCTACAATGTACGGGGCGCCAAATATTCTGGCAAGTTTAAAACTCTCTTCACTTCCTGTTGTGCAACGCAACTGTGGATAATTAAATCTTCCTCTGCCACCTGTATGAAAATCAATTCCAAAATCTACCACGGGGAGTACACCATTCGTCAATGCATGTGCCACACGTGAGGCCAGCGACCCTTTTGAATTTCCAGGAAAACTTCTGTTTACGTCTTTTCCATCATGCACATCCCTGGAGAAATTGATAAACCCAAATACATTAAGCAACGGGATGGCGATGACGGTACCTTTGGTAATTTGCTTATACACGCCTGACTCTATCGATCTGCGGACGATCTCTATGCCATTGATTTCGTCACCATGAATGCCCCCAAGGACAAGCATCACCGGGCCGGGTTCTTCACCGCGAAAAACAAATACGTTGATATATATCTTGGTATCCGACGGCAGCGACCCCACATTGAGGCCAATGATAGTCTTGTCTCCCGGCAGCACTTCGTAACCGGCAATCGTCAACGCATTGGTCTCATCCGGGGGAATATTAGTTGCTTCTTTATCTTGCATTGCGTTCTACAAATTGAATAATCTTTCCCGCTACATCGATGCCGGTCGTTCCTTCAATTCCTTCCAGGCCAGGTGAGGCGTTTACTTCGAGTACGAGCGGACCTTTAGAAGATCTCAGTAAGTCGACCCCTGCGACTTTCAGCTTCATCGTTCTTGCAGCCCGGATGGCCACTTCCCTCTCCTCTACCGTCAGCGTGACCTTGCGGGCGACTGCCCCCCTGTGCAGGTTTGACCTGAATTCGCCTTCGGCGGCAATCCTTTGCATACTGGCTACAATTTTATCATCCACGATAAATATCCTCAAATCAGTTCCGTTTGATTCCTTGATGAATCGTTGCAAAATGACCTTTTGCTTCAGGCGCAGAAATCCCTCAATAATCGACTCGGCACTTTTTACGGTATCAGCTTTAATCACTCCAATGCCCTGTGTACTGTTTAAAAGTTTGATGATCACCGGTGGTGGTCCAACGCGCTTTATGGCACTTTCCAATTCGCCCGGCTCGCTGGCGATGACTGAATCGGGCACCTTGAGACCGTGCGCAACGAGGTACTGCATACAAGTGCGTTTGTCCCGACTGCGCAGTAGTGGCTCTGATTTGACAACGCTAAACACACGCGTCAGCTCAAAATGTCTGATCACAGCGGCACCGTAAGAAGTAGCTGACGCACCAATACGCGGAATAATGGCGTCGACATTTTCTACCAACTCATTTTGATAATACAATTCCAGACCGCGGACTCCCATATACAACTCGCAGCGCATATGATCAATCACACGCACAAAATGGCCGCGACGGCGTGCCGCCATGTGTAAACTGTGTGTTGAATACAAGGCCGGGTTTCGGGAAAGAATTACAATGTTCATGAGCTCTGAATGCGGATTAAGATAGTGATATCTACCGTATTCTCAAGTCAAGTGTCTATCTTGATTGGCGTCACCTTAACACGTATCATGAACGAATTCAAACTCAATGACAAGCGCGTCATCAATGGTTGGGCCATGTTTGACTGGGCAAACTCAGCTTATTTTCTCGTTATCGCCACCGCGGTATTTCCCATCTATTTTACTGCTGTCACAGACGACACTATCTCGGTTTTTGGCAAGGACATAGCTAATAGTGCGGTATACTCGTATGCCGTCTCATTTGCCTACATCATCATCGCACTCATGACACCGCTATTGTCCGGAATGGCTGACTACGGTGGGAAGCGCAAAAAATTTCTAGTAGTCTTCACATGGATTGGATCCTTGTCATGTATTGGTTTGTTCTTCTTTTCTAATGCCGGAGCGATTTGGTGGGGTACCGCAATGTTTATACTCGCCAGTATTGGTGCAGCTGGCGGCATTGTATTTTACAATGCATACCTCCCGCTCATCGTCACTGAAGACCAGTTTGACAAGGTCAGTGCAAAGGGATATGCCTACGGTTATTTTGGCAGTGTCATCTTGCTCGCCTTCTGCCTGATGATGATCAATAAGCCCGGGTGGTTTGGATTTGAAGATGCGGGACTGCCCACACGCATTGCCTTCGCACTGGTAGGTATCTGGTGGTTGGGTTTTGCTCAATTTGCGTTCAGTCGCCTGCCTCCGGATGAGCCAGGACGTAAAGAGGGCATTTTGCGCAAGGGTATTCAAGAATTAAAATCAGTCTGGAAAAAAGTGAGGAAGCAAAAGATGGTCATGCGCTTCCTTGCGTCATTTCTCTTCTATATGGCCGGTGTACAGACAGTGATCTACCTGGCCACAATCTTTGCGAGTGTGGAATTAAAAATGGATACGCCAGAACTGATATTGGTCATTTTGATCCTCCAGATCGTGGCTATTTTTGGGGCTTACCTATTTGCAGCTGTTTCGAAGCGCGTAGGTAATAAAACTTCCTTGCTCATTCAGATCGGGATATGGATGCTCATCTGTGGAGGTGCATATCTCGTGCAGGACAAAATGCAATTTTACATCCTTGCAGGCTTTGTTGGGCTCGTCCTTGGTGGAATTCAATCGCTTTCGAGAGCGACGTATGCCAAACTCATTCCCCAAACAAAAAGTGACGTCACTTCCTATTTTAGCTTTTATGATGTCCTTATGAAAATATCATTGGTTGGAGGTGCATTCATCTTTGGCTTTGTCGAACAACTCACAGGAAATATGCGCAATAGCATACTCGCGATCATGATCATTTTTGCAATTGGGATGGTCATCATGTTTACCGTCGATGTGCGCAAAGCGACGAGTGAGCCAGCCTACTGATACTCGTAGCAGCCAATGTCCGGATTGACCGGATCGCGCATGAATCCGTCGAGATCAGTGATGACACCTGGAAGTGTAATGGCTTTTTCCTCTGCGATGGAAAGTGTGTCGAGATGATAATCAAACATTTCGTGGTCTGCAAACAGGGTGTCGCCAAACATATACGGAATACAATCGGAGCATATATCCGGGAAAAAGCCCGGGAAGCGATCGTCATTTAATAATTCGTCAACCTGTACAACGCAATTTCGCATTTCGACATTGAAGTCAATTTCCGGTAAATCCGGCGCAGCATTTACGAGGAGTATTTCATCCTTTGCGGAGCCCACAATAATCGTATTTGAAAACAGCGCATCAATGTC
>QMOR01000202.1 GCA_003648285.1 Bacteroidota bacterium | reverse complement strand
GCCTCCTCTCCTGTTTCTTGACTGCCCGCCGGAGCTGTCACCTTCGCTTTTTTCTTTTGGCTTTCTACTTCCGCCTGGTTTTCTTCTGCTTTGGTTCCGTCCGCCTCTTCTTCGGGACTTGCGTCGTTTTGGCTCCTCAGGGAGTTCTATCACACCAGTCAGGTCATCAAATCCGAATTCGACTTCCGCATCCTCATCGATGATTTCGACCACTGGCATGAGGGTTTCTGGAAACTCTCCTTGTCTGTTCATTTTCTGGACCTCCTTGACGCGATCCACATCTACCGGAATGATGGTACCGCGTCCACGTTGAGATTCATATGCATAGTAAATCAGGCGCTTGAAAATATCAGTCTTGATCTTAACTGCTACACCGTCTTTGGTTTTGAGGCGATCCACATTTCTTGGAAAATCTTTCAATGCATCCAAATACGTATCGAGTTCATAATTGAGACAGCATTTAAGTCTTCCACACTGTCCTGACAGTTTTGTCTGATTGATCGAAAGGTTTTGATAGCGTGCAGCAGAGGTCGTTACTGACTTAAACTCTGTGAGCCAGGTGGAACAACAGAGCTCCCTTCCACACGATCCAAGACCCCCGATACGAGCTGACTCCTGCCTTGCACCAATCTGGCGCATTTCGATTTTCATCCTGAACTCACCAGCGTAACTACGCACCAATTCTCTGAAATCCACACGACCATCGGCCGTATAAAAGAAAGTGGCCTTACGCAGATCACCTCTGAATTCAACATCTCCAATCTTCAGGTCTACTCCGAGGGTTCGGGCTATTGCACGCGCACGCACCATTGCATCTCTCTCTGACATACGCGCCTCTCGCAACCTGTCAATATCGCGCTCACCGGCACGTCGTACAACGGTGTTCATAATACGATCCACACTCTGGCGCTTTTTCCGCATTTGTAGCCTGACGAGCTCGCCCGAAAGTGTAATGCGCCCAATGTTATAACCGTTTCCCTCATCTACAACTACAATGTCCCCGGTGACTGTTTGCAGATACGCAGGACAATGACAAAACTCCTTTCTGGCCCCCTGTTTATAACTCACTTCTACAACTTCTATCCCCGACGGATCAGGAATCTGCTGCATATCAAGCCAGTCATATGTATTCAGTCTGTTGCACCCTCCAGTGCCACAAAATCCATTATCACCACACCCTTGTGGCCCTCCGTCACTTTTCGTTCCGCACGATGCACATCCCATATCTCATCATTTATGTTTGGGCTCTTAATTGACCGTGAGGAGTAGCCAGGGCAGTCCGCAGCTGCATAGTGGCATCCATCCATAGGATAGACGCATTTGCGTTGCGGGTGATTGCCTTCACATTTCTCTCACTCAAATCGACCAATACTTCGAGCTCGTTGAATTCAATTTTCTTGTTCAGCCATTTCAGCATTTCCTCTTCTTCCTTTTCGACTTCAAAATCTATTCCCCATTTTATCCAGAAGAGTCTCTGCCAAACGTCTATCGTATATTTCAAATATTGTTTGTGTTCTTCCCGCGACCTTTTTGCCATGTCTCCCGACCAGTCTTTGATCTTTGCCAGGTCTCTGCTCCATGCCGTGCGAATCCATCCCTGCATCCATTGCACTGGCCGAAAATTTGTCTCCGCTGCAATGTTTAGCGCCAGATTCCAGTTGCCATGTGCACTAGCGGCCACTCGTCTCGCCCTGTCTGAATCCAGGCCCAATTTTGACTCCAGTGTTCCTATCACCATATCAGTAGACAACGGCCTGAAGTAAAACTGCTGGCACCGGGATAATACCGTCGGGAGTATGGCCTTACGATTTTCAGCTATGAGAATGATGATGGTATTATCCTGCGGCTCCTCGATGAGTTTAAGCAGCTTATTCCCCTCTTTGCCGAGGTATTCAACCATCCAGATGATCAATATCTTGTACGACCCCTCGTATGCCTTCAATGAAAGTTGCTCAAGGATGCGATGGCACTCCTTCGAACTGATATTCAGCTGTTTGTTGTCGGTGGTCAGGTATTGCAGCCATTCAGTGACATTGAGATGGGGATTCTCTGATACCGCCTGACGCCATTGTGGATAATAATCCGTGCTTCTGTCTACCCCTTTGGATGTCACGATGGGAAACACGTAATGCACATCAGGATGAATGATCTTTTCCGTTTTGACACAGCTGCGACATATACCACAACTGCCTTCACTCCGCTTATCCGTACACATGAGATATTGAGACAATGCTATCGCCGCACTGAGTTTCCCCGTTCCCTCAGGGCCCCAAAAAAGCATGGCATGCGGCAGGGTCTGGTGATCCACAGCGTGCTGTAGAAAACCCATGTGATCCCCGGAAGCTATAATGTCATTAAATCGCATTGCTCATATTGTATGAGCATCGGCAGGAGTTGAAGAGTATTAACAGTTGCAGCGATATGTGATCTATCTATCAAACAGTCCTTTTCACGGCAAAAAAAGCACTACCCAAGTGGGAAACGTGCACTTCTCTTACACTTTATCAAGGTATTTCACCATTTGATTACCCTAATTCCGGAATTTGGTCCGGGTTATTATTTATTCCTAAGGCGATCGCGCCAATCATTGAACTACCAACTCAGTCAAAATAACCGCTAAACTTTGCGGTTTTTAGAGACTTTTCTTCTCAACTCACTCTCCCCGATGTCTCACTTTCTAATCTTCACTTTCAAAGTTAGACAAAATCTGCTTATCGCATTGTAAGACAAGCTGTTCTCTCAAGTCCTTGGAGCAGGTTGTAAATGATTTGATTTAACCGATCGGGAAGCTGTGGTAAGTGAGGCCGGACTATGAGGGGATTTATTACTGGCATCGTGGCTTTTTACGGGCATATCATATCCCTGTGACAAAACCTTTGCAATGAAATCATGTTGGGATACAAAGTCTGATTGATCCCAGTATAAATGGATTTATCGAACGGGAGAAGTATATTAAATTCTTAATTTTCAGCCATGCGCATCGCAATCATACGAAAAGCACATTTCAATGCAGCTCACAAGCTGCACATTGCCACCTGGAGTGAAGAGCGCAATTTTGAGGTGTTTGGGAAATGCGCAAACCCGCATTATCACGGCCATAACTATGAAATCGAGGTGAAAGTCACCGGAGATGTGGACCCGGAGACCGGTATTCTTATCAATCTCAAGGAACTGAAACAGATCATTCGTCTTCATGTCGAAGACAAATTTGATCATCGCAATCTAAATGAGGAGTTTGAGGAATTTAAGACAGACGTACCGACGGCAGAAAATCTGTGTTATGTCATCTGGAACATTCTTCGCGAGCAGATTGAGGCTAAATATGACTTGTCTGTGCGATTGTGGGAGACCCCCAGGAATTCAGTTGAATATCCAGCCTAGTTTTTACTAAGCCGAACGGTCTTGATGACGCTCTTATCAGCAGCGATTAGCCGTACGAGATACATGCCATTCTGAAGATCGATGACATCGTACTGTCCATCCTGACTTGCCGGATATGCAGCGATGCGCTTTCCGACGATATTGTAAATCTCGATTCTGCTCACAGCAGTAGACTGATAGATCCGAAAGTAATCACTGGTTGGGTTGGGGTAGATGCGTATCGCTTCCGTACTCTTCGCATCTGATCTCGTATTTACATCTGCGGCTTCAAAAGTCGCCTTGACAACGCCCAGGATATGCTCCTGCTTTTCTGCATCGTAAAGGTCGAGTTCAACCTGGGCAAAACCGGCCTGACCAAACGTCTTTGCATGCATCTGAAGCATGAATGACTCTCCGGGTGTCAGATGTATCGCCTGTTCCTCGGGAGCGAAGTCAGTGCTCGAAGTGAAATCGCCGACATGGGTTTTCCACATTTCGGGTATTGCCACTTCATGACGCGTCCAGAGAAGATTGAGATGCCGATTCGAGGTATTTGTTACTTCTACTTCAACCATAATGTCATCACCAACACCTCCCTCGCCATGTATGATCGGCGATGAGATATCTATGCTCAACTGCGCAAACACAGCAGAACTCAACAACATTAAAGAAAAGAGAAGTAAGTTTTTCACCATAGATCGCATCTAATTCGGGGACAAGATAGCAGCTTCATCCAAAGCATACAACATGGTCACCGTCCTTAATGTATTTTTAACAAGAATAACGACAGGCGTGTGCTCTTGCATGACGAAAGAAGAAATGGGTCGGATGTCGTGACCGCGACCTTAAAATGTACAACCGAAATACCCTCAATTCCATTACTTTAGGACTGAATACATCATAAAAACGCAGTATGGCTAGTAACTCTCAAAGTGCCCTTAAAGCCCAGATAAATGACCTTTTTGGAAAAGAAAGACCCGGACCTTCATATCCCAAACTCCCTGATGTCAACTCAACGACCGGTGAATCTCAGCGACCGGGACTATATGTGAGCGGAGAGGCGGCCGGTGACCCTCTGCTCAAGGTAGGACTCAACGCAGGGTATGAATGGATAGAGCGGATCGCCCCGGAGCTCGAAGAAGGACGGGACAAAGGTGAAGTCGAATACGATGTGATCATTATCGGTTGTGGTGCGACGGGATTCGCAGCAGCAAACAGGGCACATGAGCGTGGTTTGTCATATCTCGTTTTGGAATCAGAGCGTTTTTGCACGCTCGTACAGAATTTCACCAAAGGAAAACCACTGTTTAACGAACCTCATAGCCTCGAACAGAAAGGCTCGATCTGGTTTGAGGAGTGCAACAAGGAAGAACTTCTGGAGCATTGGAATGCACACAGAGAGAAGATCAATCTGAATCTGCATGAATTTGAAAAAGTTAATGATGTTACGGGGGGCAAAGGAGCATTTGCGGTACATACAGAAAAAGGTCAATACACTGCTGCACGCGTACTCATAGCCATCGGAAAATCTGGCAATCCACGTAAAGCAGGCGTGCCCGGCGAGTCAGAGCACGCACAAAAAATCTATCATTTCCTCGCAGATCCGGAAGTCTATCGGGGAAAGAATATCCTGATTTATGGCGGTGGCGATGTGGCTGCCGAAGCGACATTGGCCCTGTGTGATCACAATACGGTCACACTTGCTACGATTGATCAGTCGTTTGTATTTCCCAAGAAACGCAACATAGATGCGATGCTTGCAAAGCAGGAAGAGGGCAAGCTCACGATACACTTTGACACCAGATTGGCAGCTGTCGACGCTCAAAAGGCCACGTTGCAAAACCAATCGTCAGAGGACAAGTGGGACACCGACAATGACGTCGTTTTTGAAATGATCGGTGCCATACCATCACTTGGATTTTTCAAAAAGGTTGGAATTCAACTGGCGAATAGCTGGACCGGCAATCCATGGTTTGCGGGTATCGTGACATTGGCCTCTCTCGCTGGACTGATATTCTGGGCCTGGGAAGTTGGTGCCGAAACTGCTGGAATCACATCGACATTTGCCGGACTTGGATTTTTAGGAGGTCTTGGGGTACTGGCATACATGGGCGTCAAAGGAAATCGCTGGGCATGGCTTGGTTTAACACTTCTGGTGAGTTATACGATGTACGCTGCGAAGACCAGCTCGCCCCACTTTCCATTTCACTGGATAGGGGCTGACAGGATTGCGGCCTACCTTGGCAGTGGTGCCATTGGTTGGTTTGTCCCCAAAGCGGTAATCGCTCTGAAAGGAGCACCTTCCTTCTGGTATTCAGCACTTTACACCTTCCTGGTGGTCTTTTTTGGTGTGCGCGCGATGAAGAGGTGGGGCACGGCCTATAACGATGACTACCAAAAGAAGCGCTACTTGTCGATCATGGCCTTTCAGGTCATCTTCTTTATCGTGGTCAATCTCATATTGGCAGTCGTGATTGGAAAATACTACTGGCGTGGCTGGGGTCTTTACCAACCGTTTCCATTGTTCTTCAATACCTTCTTTTGGTGGTATCCTGGTGATCCGCAGTCGATCAAATGGTTTTTCATCGGCTTTGGACTATTACTCACTTTTATTCTCATCCCCGTATTCGTGCGCCACCACGGCATGCGGTTCTGTACATGGGTCTGTGGTTGTGGAGGCCTGGCGGAAACACTTGGAGATACATGGCGTCACCTTGCTCCCAAAGGTGCAAAATCACAAAAATGGGAGTTTATGGGACCCCTCATGGTTGTTTGGGCATTTATCTCGCTCGGGGTAATTGCCCTGGCATTTGGGACCGATGGCAATAATCTCGCATGGAAGTCCTATGACTACATTGTC
>QMOR01000201.1 GCA_003648285.1 Bacteroidota bacterium | reverse complement strand
CTTGAATTCATCAATTAAGAGGGTGTGTTTCTCTCCGATCTTTGCCAATAGCAATGAGATGTTGTTATGGATATTGGTCTGGCATCTGAAAGATACCCGTAGGGGTCGCTCGAACGTTATAGGAGAACTCTGGACCGCCACCTCACCGCTTAAAAGCTCCGTTGCAGAGATTATTGGGCTTCGGTCTTCCCAGAACGGCTCTGGGTTCTCAAGCTCTATGCTATCAAAATATATGCCCGTTGGTAGGTCGAGAAAAAAAAACCCGGTCTGTGCACCCCCATCTCCAAATACGAGAGCGTCATGATTGGTCTTGTCACCTGAAAAGATTGATGGGGACGTTCCTAAACTCATTACCGATTGCCCTCCAGATCATATCTATGGCGATCTGCAAATTCCTGTTTCTTTGACTCATTCCAGCCGGATACTGTGCTAAGATAGCCCGTAACCCGAGAGATTGTCTCTACGTGATGGTTTCCACAGTCAGGACACATTGGAGCCCCGCATAATGGGCATGCTGCCGTATTTGGCACAAGTTCACGGCTGCATTTTGCTCCATTATGCGCTACCCACAATGCAAGAGGGCATTTTAAAGGCAGCGTATCCATTAATTTACCCCCATTAACTTCCTTAATCCATTTAAGATTTACCTTAATGAATTCTTTTTTAGGGAGGTTTAATAGCTCTTCCATATCTTTATCCATATTATACTCCTCGCTGTGTTCTTGTTTGTGCCTGATGTGTGTTAATTTGTTTCATTAGTGCCTCAAAATCAAAGTCATTAGATAGATGTACGTCCCCCATTGATACGCTGCTGCTGTATGTGGTTGCAGTGCCCCCTCCTGATGCTGGAATCTGGGGGGCTCGTACTGCGAATGCCGCTGCCGGATCTGCACTGGATGATTTTATGCCTTTCTCGAAGGTCCCCATAAGCGCAGCTCCGGATGCGGTGAGATCTGAGAGGGGGCCTTCTTTCGCATCAGATCCTGGCAAGTAATTCCGGACTCGTCCGACTGCATCCTTAACGGCATCAATTGCCCCAGTTACCCCTGATGTGATACCTTTCGCAAACGATATCATCAAATTCCAGCCAGCCTTTTTGAATTCACTATCCAGATTCATAATGAAATCAAATACTTTCCGGAATACACTACTTATAATCGTTATGATCTCGTCCCAGTGCTTGAACGCATAGACCACCGCACCGATAGGTCCAAGAACAAATAAGAGCTTATCACCAAGCCCAGTAACAAAGTTTACCGTCGTATCGATTGCTTTAGGGATTGCATCTGAGAGCCACTCCACGAGATCGCTGAATACATCCGTCACAAATCCAACGACCTTTGTAATGATCCCAAACTTCTTTTCAAGTACGTATAATACAGCAATCACCGCTGCAATTGCCCCTACTATTAGCAATATGGGACTGAGCACCACCCCTCCAATCACACCCCCTATGGCTGTAAGAATCGGGGCTAATGCTGTGATGCCACTTATAATCGGCCCAAGCACCATCAGAATCGGGCCGAGTGCAGCCACAAGTGCAACTACCACTAATGTTACTTTCTTCATCCCTGGAGACATTGCACTAAAAGCGTTCGCAACTGCCTTTATGGCCGGCACAACTACCTCTTTGAGCAAGGGGGCTATGTCGTCTCGGAATACTGGCAGGAGGTCATCTTTCAGTATTGGGATGAACTCGTTTCCAATATCTATCATGGTAGCACTGAATTCCGCCCTGAGTTTTTCCATCGACCGAGATGCGCCCTTGTCCATCGTTGTAAATGCCTCCTCGGTCGCACCTGCTGATCCCGCCATCGCAGCTATATTATTTGCAAATCCTTCCGCGCCCTTTCCGGTAAGCGCAAGTGCTGCGTTTCCGGCCTCCACAGATCCAAACATATCCTGTAATCCCACCCCCGTGTCTGATGCGGCTTGTTCAATCAGCTTAAGGGCACCCTGAACATTGCCACCCTGTGCGATATACTCCTTGAAACCGACTCCCGCTACGTTTTTGAAAGTTTCCGAGGTTGTCGTACCCTGTTTTGACAATTCAACAAGCATCTGCCTAAGTTGAGTTGTTGCGACAGTGGTGGGCGTGCCCTGTGCAGTCATTGATGCAAGCGCAGCAGTTACAGTCCCGAATTCAACCCCGAGATTCGCCGCTGTTGGAGTAACGTTGAACAGCGATTTTGACAATTCCTCGAAATTAGTCTTACCCAGCTTAACCGCCGTAAACATAAGGTCACTGGCCTCTCGGGCACTAACAACATCAGAGCCATACTTATTAACCACTGAGGTAATCCCATCGACCGTAGTTTCAAGCTCTGTGACTCCTGCAATCGAAGCCTTACTGGCTATAGTCATGAAATCAAAGACGTTTTCTTTTGGAACTCCTGCGGATATTGCCTGATACAATGCCGGAACGGTTTCAGATGGCAGAACGCCCATCTCCTTTGAGAACGCGAGAACGTCCGCACTCATCGCGTCCATTGCGGTCTGAGATATTCCTGGTAGGAGCGTGAATACCTCATTCATCTGATTCTCGAAGTTCGCCGCCTTGCTGGATAATGCCACGAACCCCGCCCCGGCTGCCGCAAGTGGAAGGGTTACGCCGGTAGTAAGTCCCTTCCCTGCTTTCGACATTCCGGCACCGATGGCTGCCCCGGTCTTCTTTACGCTGTTGCTGAACTTGTTAACCTGCTTCTCAGCACCATCGAGACTTTTTTCGAGACCGGAGGTATCAGCTCCAATCTCAACAAATAGCTTCCCGAGACTTCCAGCCATTACATCCCTGCTCTTTTCATTGCATCATTTTCTCGTTGTACTTTTTCATTCCACCAAGCGGTTAGGAACGCCCATTCAGCATCCCCGCATTCCTTAGCTTCGTGCGGCCACTTTCCGAATATGGCGCAGAGATGCCCGAGCCCCTGGCCCATATCAGTCTTTGCGAAAGGTCTGGGATTCGATCACCTTCTGAGTTGATTTGAGCGATTCGGATGTCAACCCTTCGATGAGGTGCCGCATATCGATAAGCCCTATTGCGCCGCTCTTCCAGAATGCAAGATCGAGACTGGGGGTCATGCACAGATCATTCAGGATCTCGGCGATGCGGAGATGCCCCTTTTTCGTGGACATCATAGCTTCCATCTGCGTCAGTTCGCAGACTGCCCCCCATGAGGGTATTTGCATCTCAATAACTCGATCCCCCGTATCGTCCGGAAACGTTATGAGGATCGTCTGCAATTTGGCTCGGCGAGTGAGCCACTCAGCCATTGAGAGCCCCGCCTCCACCTCGGCAGCCTCATTTGCTTCGCGCTCCCGTATGCGCTTATTAAGTTCGGGGTCGTCAGATGTAGGCATTAGTTCGGCACCACATCAGTCATCACCATAGAATCCACAGTGAAATCCATGCTATTTGTGTAGAAATCAGCTGTGGGGTGGCTATTATCGATCTTTGTAACCTGTAGCCCAATATAAAACCACTTCCGAATCAGGGAGCCATCTACAACCCATTTCCCGACCACCGCAGACAGCTTTTTTATGGATGTGTGCTTATCTGTGAATTTGTACATTCCTGCCGCAGGGGAGTCTGCAATAAGATCCCCATAAATCGCCCCCAAGAAATCCAAATTATAATACACTTGCTCGGCGGTGAATGTCCGAGCACCGGCTCCCGTAAGCTGTAGTTTCTGGGATTGATTGTGCACCTCTGTTTCCTTCGTGTCGATTGAGAATGGCGAGCTGACATCCTTGCATCCAATGATCTGCTTAAGTGCGGTCGTCTCAGTATCGAGGTAGGATACGGTCATAGTATCGGTTCCTGCTGCGGATGTGCGGAGGTACTTAGTACCTGTTGCATCCGTTGCAGCTACGTCTGGGCTGATGGTGGTCAGTTCTTCCATTGTAGGCGACATGGCATCCGCCGCGGTACGTGCTAACACACACCCATACTCAGCTACTTTAGTTAGAGTTACCACCCCTGCTGATTCTACGAGGTCTTCTGTGATCATACGGGCCTCTGCGCCCCCATAGTACCACGCAACTGATCCCCCTGATGGAATATCTGATCCTACTACTGTTATATCTGCCATATTTATATCTCCATTTATGTTATAGTATAGTGATAATTATACCTGAACCGTATAGGAATATGGCTCAGATTTGCTTCTCTCGCACTCGCCGGGGCTGCTATCAAAGATATGTTTTTGATTCCAGCCGCATTGAGGGTAGTATTATCTCCTAAAAGCAGCGACATGATCCTATCTGAAATCTTCCATCCGGATGCTTCGTTTAGATGAAAAACTGAGATTTGGATTGCATCGTTCGCTTTTGACATCCCGCCAATCGCAGATCCAGCATACCGGTCTGGAGCTCCGCCTGCAATCTGGAAGATGTCCACTGCTGGTATGGGGGTCTTCTCATCACGCAGTCCAGCGTAGATATTCGCAGCAGGAACCAACACTGTAAGGGTTATGTCTGCAACAAGAGCATCCCGGAAGGCTTTCAATATCGAGATCATTTCATAATCTCCGTTTGCACGTCGTTCACGATCATGTCCGGGTATTTGTGTCGAACGATCTCTACCGCCGGCTGTAAATAAGGCTGTGCCGCTTGCTTGTTTGTACCAAATTCCACAAAATGAGCATAAGAAACATTAGATCCTGCCTTCACACCAGACCCTACTTCCAGAACATCCCCTACCTCTTGCACGTCGATGCTACCCTTTAGCCGGCCGGTGTCAACAGGAACTAAAGCTACGGCTTCCCGCTCCACCTCTAACGCTGCTCTCATCTGGGCTTTACGCGCCCCCTCTTCTATCTGGGTGTTAAGTTTCGCTATATTCCGTATAACCGCACTAATACCTCGAACTGTGACCGTCATTGCACCCTCTTTAGGAATATTTGTAAAAACTGCACTGTGTCCCCTTGTTTCATCTTCCAATCAGCTAAGGAACCATATAAGTCATACATTACGCTATCAACTTCTATACGATCTCCTGTAGTAACCGAAGCATCTGGCAGTAGGTGTATCTTTTTATCTGTATCTGAAACCTTGCCTGCCGCAAATAGGGCGTCGTTTGCAGTGGGACGCATAATTACCCCTTGACACGTACCTTTGTCTTGATCCCACGCCTTGACCGGATTACCTAATGCATCCGTGCTTGATGAAGATCCCCATATCTGGACGGTTTCGCCGAGTCGATTAATTGCATTAGCCATCATTCGTGCTGTGGCTTTGTTTTCGAGGTACTTAAATCTTTTTTATAGAGATAGTAATTATACATTGTTTCCGGGAGAGAGATAGATAAATAAACAAATAGAAAGAAATAAAGCTCTTTCTTTATCCTTATGTTTACTTATATTTCTCTCTCGGAAACAATGTATAATATTAAGAAAAATAAAAGTCATTACTATATAAAGATTCCGGGAGAGAGATAGATAAATAAACAAATAGAAAGAAATAAAGCTCTTTCTTTATCCTTATGTTTACTTATATTTCTCTCTCGGAAACAATGTATAATATTAAGAAAAATAAAAATGGTTTATGTATCACCTATCTATAAGTTACAAACATGATTCCTGTAAAATCATTAGAGTTGAAGCTTGATTCAGTAATTCGTTCAGGATTGCGTCAGGCGATGCGTGACGCACGCCCCAAAGATATAGCACTATCATTAGTTCAAGCAAGCGATCGCCTCAAGATGACCCTATATGGCCCACTTCATGCTCATATCTGGAGGATATATGCAGAAGGTTACATTGCGGGGGGAAATCTAATTCATCGATATAAGCCTCCAAGTCTTATGAAAACAGCAGCATCCCCCTTAGGGGCTGTGGAGCTGTATGAAGATCCCCGGATCGTCAAAGCAACAAAAAACGCAATCTATGGCTTACAAGATTCCCTCAGCAATCATAAGAATGAAATTCAGGCCACCATGCGAGATGGCTTTGAGAAAGGGGAATCGATACCGATATTATCGAAACGACTGCGCCATTATTTCGATGACAACCGTTCCGCTACTGCTCGGATGGCACGAACCATAACGAATGATGTGTATAACCGTGCGCATCTTGATAGGTACGAGGATTCTGGTGTAGTGGACGGTGTGCAGTACTCTGCGCACATCGATGACCGAACATCTGAAATATGCCAAATGCTCAATGGCACGATCTGGGGGCTAGGGGATAAGGACATAGTTGTACCCCCATCACATTTCAATTGCAGATCCAGGCTACGCCCCGTTATT
>QMOR01000200.1 GCA_003648285.1 Bacteroidota bacterium | reverse complement strand
GACCAGCCTGGATTTCGGCTTTTCTGGAAATTACGTAGAGAATTGTTCTTTCCTGAATTTCAGAAACATATTGATGAAATTGTGGATGCCGACATAGAAATTTCTGAAGGAATGTATAAGGCAGTCGAAGATCAAAAGTCAGCTGACAAAGAATAAGTCCTTATTGGTTTGACCCCCTATTAATCGGACTGTCGTTTAAGGAATATTGAGTTTAAATGTCGCACACTTGCTCTCCCGTTCAATTCTTGTGATGAGCCCTTCGTCCCAATAATTCCAAAAGAGCATTGGTGTCAGACTCGCTATTGACCCATGTAATCGCACACAATTGTACTTCGCATAAAAGCCATCAATATTTGATTCCAGCTCTTCCAGCGTCTGAAAATGGAACCGGTGCAGATGATTATCCTCGAAAAGCTTCTGTACGTCTTTGGCTCCAAACTGCGGACCGTTGTCGTTACGCACCTCGATGTGCAAACCCTTTACCAGAGCATCGAACTCTTGCAAATAATGTGCAATCACATATTCCCACACGGCAATCACTTCGTATCGCGTCATGCGATAGGCAACATGCTTGGGCAGTAAAAATCGTGTGAAAGTATCTATGACAGTGAGTACAAAGACGTGGCGTGCATGCTCCTCGACCCAGACATACTTAATGTCCATCTCGAGTAATTCTAGTGGTGGCACAGGATCTACGCATTGCTGGCCCACTCGCTTCTTTTTTCCCACGGGTCTTCTCTTTTGCATTTGCTCTCACCCAGGGTCCAAACATTTTTACATTCTTCTCTACAAGCATTTTAATTAATAGCTCTTTTTCCGCTACTATCTCCTTGAGCTTTAAATTCTCATTTTCGAGCCTCCTCATTTTTTTGAGGCGCTCCTTCGTCATTCCATGACGATAACCCGCTTCGCCCATTTCCTTGTACTTCCTCTTCCAGGAATAGTACGTCGCTGGATAGAGACCATGCTTGTCCAGTGTGATCTTCACGCCATGCTCCTTGACCTCCTTGAGGATCCGTAGCTTGTCTTGTTTGCTGAATGTTCTTTGTGACACAGACATAAATTACACTTCTTGTTCTGTAATCGTGTCCGATCATATAGGGGGCCGTAACAAGTAGCCTGGTTACGTTATAAAATTACATACATTTATAGTAACCTGACAACTAATGACTTTTGGTTAACAGTAAGCAATTATATGAGATTCCACTACCACTGGATGCTTTCCTGCATCCTCATATTAAGTTCTGGCCATTTGCTAGCGCAAAACTGGTCTGTTGTAGAGCCCCAAAACATCATGGTCGCTGGTAAGAAGGATATTATTCCTCAAGTTTATAAAACCTACCATATTGACCATGAAGAAATGAGGTCATTGTTATGGTCCACGCCGAATGATTATCTAACCAAACCGACAAACAGTCAAATGCTTGTTCGAGTTGGCTTAGCAGACGGTACAGCTGATATATTTCGAATGGTGCAGTATGATATCATGGAAGCACCATTGGCGGCTCAGTACACTGGAATAAAAGCATTCAAGGGAGTATCTATTTCAAACCCGTACAGGACTATTAGAGCGGACTGGACGATGCGTGGATTTCGTGCTGTTATTAATGACCTTGACGGAAAGACTTATATCGACCATTATCAGCGAAACGATATGAGCAATTGCATTGTGTATTATGCAAAAGACTATTCAAGAGAAATAGATTGGACTTGCGGAACAAACGAAGACGCCTTTCATGATAGTGATGCTGATGGCGGACGACTCTCCGGCGATTGTGAGTTTAGAAGTTATCGCCTTGCAGTGGCCACAACAAGTGAATATAGCAACTTTTTTGGAGCAACATCTCCATCAGATTCAGAACTTGTCATGTCTGAAGTTGTCACCGCAACAAACAGAGTGAATGAAGTGTATGAGGCAGATTTTTCTACTCGACTTGTGCTTGTTGGCAATACTGATGATGTCTTTTATTATGATGCGGGTAGCGACCCATTTTCCGGATCAGCATGTGACCAGCTGGATCAAAACCAGGCTAACATGGACGCTGTTATTGGTTCTGAAAACTATGATGTTGGTCATGTCTTTTTTGTCGGCAGCGGCGGCTGCGCATATAGACCTAGTATCTGTGGTTCATTAAAGGCCGGAGGAGCAACAGGGCTTGACCCACCTACTGGCGACCCTTTTTATATAGATTATGTTGCCCATGAATTAGGACATCAATTCGGAGGAAACCACACCCAAAATAATGACTGCAATTCATTTCTTGCAACGCGTATGGAACCGGGGAGCGCTTCTACGATTATGGGTTATGCGGGAATCTGCGCGCCGAATGTGCAGGACAACAGCGATGCTTACTTTCATGGCGTTAATTTAGATGAAATAAATGATGAGATCAGTTCTAACTCATGTCATACAATTTTGTCATTAGCGAACGCTGCTCCTGTTGTTTCAAATTTTCCGAACCACTCCATTCCAATCTCTACTCCATTTGTTTTAACGGCGGAGGCAACGGATGCAGATGGTGACCCATTAACTTATTGCTGGGAGCAATGGGACAATGAAGTTGGATCAATGCCTCCTTCATCTACCAATACCGGTGGGCCGATGTTTAGAAGTGTATTACCCATGGCATCGCCTAGTAGATATTTTCCGAACTTGCCTAGTGTGATTGATGGTACCAACCCGACATGGGAAGTGTTGCCTTCTGTGGGCAGAGCAATGGAGTTTAGAATTACCGTTCGTGATTTATATGACGGTGCTTATGGGTGCACGGATGAAGACAATACGATCATCACAACAGTGGCAGCATCGGGACCTTTTCTTGTGACATCACAAAGTAGCCCAACGACATGGTTGGAAGGAGCATCAGAAACGATTACGTGGGATGTGGCGAATACTACATCAGATCCGGTAGGATGTGATCATGTAGATATCTTTTTATCTATTGATGGCGGTATTACATTTCCAATTCTTGTTGCAGCGAACGAAACAAATGATGGGTCAGCTCTTGTCACTGTGCCAACGGGAACAACCGACAATGGGCGGCTCATGGTAATGGCATCAGACAATGTGTTTTACAATGTCAATGGTGCTGTGATTACGATTGATCCCGGCTTACCAGGCTATACAATGGAGCTTAACCCATCAACGGTATCTGAGTGCAATGATGGCGATGTGGAAACTGTTGTTGAAGTCGGACAATTTATGGGATATACTGATCCTGTCACACTAAGTATTTTGAATCTTCCTCCTGGAGCAACAGCGGCATTTGATCCGGTGGTTGTCGTCCCCGGTAACACAAGTACGCTTACTATTTCAAACTTGGACGGGCTATTTGGTATGTATACATCTACAGTACATGCGGTGAGCACAACGGGCACTAAAGAAGAGGTGTTTTCTGTTGAACTATTAGATCCACCATCGACGTCTCCAACACTGGTTAGCCCGCCCAATAATAGCACAGAAGCCAATACCACACCTCTTTTAGATTGGCAACCGATCGGAGGAGTAATTCAATTTAATTATCAAATAGCATTTGATGATGCGTTTAATATAATTGCTCAGTCGGGAGAGTCTTTTACGGGTGAGTTTCAGGTAACTACTCCTCTTATCGCTGATCAACAATACTATTGGCGTATCAGAGGAGTTAACTCTTGTGGGGCAGGGGAATGGTCTTCGGAATTTACATTTACTACGATGTCGTGTTTTACAGTTATGAGTACTGATGTACCTAAGTTTATTTCAGAAACAGACCAACCCACTGTTTTTTCTACGCTCAATGCTTCTGTAGAAATGATGATAACCGACATAGATGTCATTGGATTAATCGGTACGCATACTTATGTCAATGACCTTAAGTTTACTTTAATAGCGCCAGATGATAGTGAACGGCTGATTTGGAACCGGCCATGTGACAACCATGAGAACTTCGATATTAACTTTGATGATGAAGCGGCAGATAGCAATTGGCCATGTGCACCTACAGATGGATTGACCTACAAACCATCTAACACATTAAGCTTTTTCGATGGCAAGGGTTCGGATGGTGTGTGGACCTTAAAAATTGAAGATGTAGAAAGCGGCGATGATGGATATCTCAACTCCTGGGGCATTAAGGTTTGTGGAGAATTAATGTGCCAGTTGATGGTGACAGAGTTATCAGGAACGGAACCGGGGTCATTGAGGGCAGCGATTAATTGTGCAACGAATGGGGATACCATTCGATTGACGTCTTTACTTGCTGGCGACACGATTGATATTGGGGCCTTTCCTTTATTACTCAACAAAGACCTTGTCATTCTTGGAGAGGCAGCGGACATATCAATTACAGGATCAGGAACCAGAGTTTTTGAGGTTAATGCCACAACGGTAGTTGAATTAAACGGGGTAAAATTGATTTCGGGGACTGCTTTAACTGGTGGGGCAATAAACAACACCGGATCATTAAGGTTAAGGAGTGTTATTATTGACAATCATCCAATAATACAGGGGGCAACACTGATTCATAACACCCCTGGGGCCACACTTATTATTGAGGGAGATTGTGTAATTCAAGAATAAAAAAAGGGAAACCAATAAACCCCGATATTTGCCTTTCGTTGAGTAGAAAGCTTGGCTGAAAGCCCTTTAAACATTTAACCTTGAACTTTTCACTTGTCTTTGGCTCCCAACCTACGGATGGGAGCGTCTATAAATTTTGCCCCCTACGTCCTTCGGACGATCCTCTAAAGAGGGGATAAGGAAATAGGTTAAAGCAAACATTCACTTTTCATTTTTCACTTCCTTAAGGAAAGCCAACATGTTATGTGCAATAGCACCACGAAAAATTGGCTTCGATGGAGGTTTTCCTATGCTTATCGTCAAGAGTGTTCGTGAAGTGATCGACTCAATTCGTTATTCAGTACATACTACGCGACTTGAAATGCTTGTGAGTGACAAGGACACTATCACCGATCCACGTTATATTTCAATTATTTCTGAGCTAAAGAAAACTAATCGCACGCGTGTTATCGCAACTCGACGAGCAACTGATGATGAATTGCAAGAAATTGACAGATTGCTCAAATCTGACATTGATTGACTGAAGATAACAACGGCTTGGCTCCATCTCTGCAGAATTGCGTAACTTGATTAGAGAACAGATCGAGCATTGTCAAATTAGTAGAAAAAGAGCTCAAAAATTTAACTAAGAATCACTACCGCAATACTTGGTTAGTTATTGGACTGGCAATCGGAATTGCAGTAGGTACAGGAATGGACAAAAAAGCTTTTAGTGAAGGAAGGCAGCTTGATTTAGAATTGAAATAACGTGAGATAGATGTTATCTTAAATGGCTCAATGGTCTGACTAATAGTATTAAAAACTAAAAATATAACATGAGTATGAAAATAGCAGTATTGGGATCTGGAAATGGCGGCTGTGCAGTAGCAGCAGAATGTGCATTGCAAGGCCATGATGTACGAATATTTGATTTTGAAGAATTTTCTACGAACATCCAGGCAATTGAAAAAGCAAAAGGCATTGAATGTTCCGGACTAATAAGCGGATTTGCACCTATTTCATATGCGGGCCATGATATAGAGAATGCTGTCTCCGGTGCTAAACTCATATATGTCGTCGGCCCTTCCTATGCGACCGTTCCATTTGCTCGTGCGTATAAAAAAGTAATGCAAAAGGGACAACAGGTTATTATTTGCCCGGGAACAAATGGAGGTGCTCTCATATTTAAAAAAGAGGTGGGCTTGGATTTTTCTTCCCCGGATCTCATAGTTTCAGAGACTTCAACATTACCCTATGCTTGTAGGGTTATCACTCCCGGTAAAGTTCATATTTTTCACAAATTGAAAGATGGTGTATTCTTTGCATCACTCCCGGCATCGAAAACTGAAGCGGCTTATGAATTGTTCAAAGAAATTTATCCCGGGAGTAAACTGTCAAAAAATGTATTGCAAACTTTACTGCAAAATGGAAATAATGTGATTCATCCAGCGGTGAGTTTGCTAAATGTAGGCAGAATAGAGTCGCCTGAAGATTTCTTTTTCTATGAAGACGGTGTGACGCCTGCTGTGGGCAAACTCATGAAAGCTGTGGATAAAGAGAGAATGGCTATTGCAGAAGCCTTTGGTTTGACAATTCTTTCTGAACCCGAAACGGGATATCTGCAAGGTTATATGCTTGAAAAAAATTATCATACAGGATACAGTAAAGCACCTGGTTTTGAAGGGATTAATGCACAGACCCAAATAGATAATCGCTATTT
>QMOR01000199.1 GCA_003648285.1 Bacteroidota bacterium | reverse complement strand
TATCAGTAAAAAAGTCATTAATAAATTCGAAGAATCTCATTTCACCCAACTCTTCAGCAATTTTAGTTGAGTCTTTCATATCCAGAAACATAAAGATCCGCTCTTCTTCTTTCGGCTTTGCATATTTGCCGCTCACCATATTCCAAATTACTCTACCATCAACCTTTCGTTGCATGCTGAACACAAAGGACAGAGCAGAGCTCAAAATGACCGCATACAATAAAATAACTACGTAATCTCCTTGGAATAAGAACTCTTGAAACACTTCACTTTGCACGTGGCTAATAAATGTCTTGTTATTTTCAAGGGCTCCTGTAAACCCGGTGACAATGATTATCAACAACGCAAATCCCACTGTATAAAGAAGTGTAACGAGTATTAATCGTCTTAAAAAGTGTTGTCGGGCCATTCTGCCATAAAATGTGAAATCCTGGTGTAGTGCCATTCCAACACCTCCCAAGACCCCAATCAGTGCTCCATTCACGAATGCAAATGTGTCACTAAATTCTTTATCAAGGACAGGATAAGCAAGCCCAACTAATACACAAACACCCACTATGAGCAAAGCATTTTTAATGCGATGACGTTGCGTAACGATAATTTTACTCGACCGTCTATCCATGATAAATTTCATTGACCGAGTATAAACTCATCTTCTCCATTTTTCCTCGCAGCGAAACATCTCCCATCTTTTCCAGACTATACAACTCCGGGAGCTGAATCTGCTCTATTAATTGTTTCGACACTACGATTTCTTTTTCCGCTTCATGACATTCATCCAAAATTCTTGACGTTGTGTTTATCGTGTCGCCAAAAAACGAAACTTCAGTTTTCACTTCGCCGATCTCGGCACGTATAATCGGTCCGCAGTGCAGTGCTGCACGAATTTTGGGAACAAAACCATAATTCTCGTAATACTTTTCTGCCAGAGCATCTAGTTCCCCTGTCATCTGAAAAAACGCGCGAATACAGTTCGCATTTTTCACTCCCTTCTGCATGGACCAGGTCACCATCACTTCATCTTCGACGTACTGAGCAATGATCCCACTACGACCGACTATCGCCTCCGTCACGTCGTAAAACAAGTCATTTAGGAAGTTGTGAAAATTTATTGCTCCGAGCCTGTCTGCAATCAAGTCACTGGATTCCAGATCAAAGAGCATAAATATTCTTTCTTCCCTCTGCGGTGTACGGTAACGCCCCGAAATATATGCCAGAAGCATTCCCTGACCCAGCTTACGGCTCATCTGACGCGTGAAATTTACTCCCGCAATCAGCACAAGAGCAAAGATCAATACGAGATAATAGTTCCCATTGAATATGTAATCTTGAAACTCATCACTATGCCATACCTCCTGGTAGGACATGTCAAAACGGTTCATACGTGACATCAGAAACACGTTGAAGCTAACCGCGATAATTACCAGCAAATAACCGAACACCCTGAACGCAAACAGGATATAAAAACGCACACGTCTCAAGCTACCAGCGAACACCCACAACTCAAAGATGGCGACGATCGATGCCAGAATAAGTCCGACTATGATGCCATTACCGTATGGATACCAATGATCAAATCCATCGGCAAACATCACATAGAAAGGCCCGAGGATGGCACCCACGAGGAGTATAGTCAGCGCCTGCTTGAATTTTCGTTGCTGGTTGACAGTCAACTTCATGAAGTGGCATTTTGGAATTAGTCGAAACTACCAAAATAAACCGACAATTCTGGGTGCCGGGTGTTGGCAACAAGTAGCAAGTGGTAGGTTGCTGCTAACTTCACCGCACATTCCAACTATATTAGTGATTCAAATAAGTTCATCATGCGTAATCAAATCGAGAGTCTCGTCGCACAATTTCAAGATGTGTTTTATGGAAATCCATGGTATGGTGACGGGGTTATTGAAAAGCTCGAAAAAATAGAATCTAAAACTGTTGCGATTGCCCCGATGGGAAAGCTCCATTCCGTGATACAGCTGGTGCAACACATGACGGCTTGGAAAATATATCTCGTTGAAATAATGCGCGGTAATGACAGCTATCAAATTGTAGCAGATTCAGAAGTCGAATGGCCATCCAGATCCTCATCAGAGAGCTGGGCCGCTGTGGTCAACGAATTAAAAGAAGCGCACGTGTTACTGATCGATGATTTAAAACTGAAAGATGATGCCTGGCTTTTGCTGATGAATCCCGGCACAGAACATACATACGGCACACTCGTGCAAGGTGTGATTCATCACGACATATATCACATCGGACAGATTGGGATCATTTCTAAAATGCGTGCAGTTGATGCACAAAAATCCTGAAAACACATGCTAGAAATCCTGCTTGTCATAGCTGTAGCTGCCGGCGCCTCTCTACTGACGTTCTTCTCCGGATTTGGGCTTGGCACCATGCTCCTACCTGTATTTCTCTTGTTTTTTCCGGTTGATCTCGCAATCGCCATGACTGCTGTGATTCATTTTTTAAACAATATTTTCAAAACAGGTCTGATTGGCGGGCATGCCGTCCGCGATGTCGTATTAAAGTTTGGCATTCCTGCGTTTTTATTTGCCTTCCTTGGGGCCAAGGTTCTGGCTTATCTCGCCAGTTTCCCGATACGCATTCCCTATAAGCTATTCGGTTTTCCACTTACCACAACGCTTGTGAATGTCGTGATCGGATTATTGCTTCTCATATTCGCGATCGTCGAAATTGTCCCTTCAAAAAACAAGAAACCGATCAAGGATATTGGGCTGGCCATTGGCGGTGCAGTCAGTGGCTTTTTTGGTGGTGTTTCTGGCCATCAGGGGGCATTGAGGTCAGGGTTTTTGATACGACTGGGGCTTAGCAAAGAGGCGTTTGTAGCTACAGGAATTCTCATATCGCTCTTTGTTGACATCAGCAGGCTGGGTGTCTACTGGACAAACCTTCCTCTTTCAGAACTCGGTGATCATAAATGGACTCTTCTCGCAGCACTTCTTGCGGCATTTACGGGGGCGATCATTGGCAGGCGCATGCTCAAGAAAGTCACATTGCGCGTACTACAATACTTTGTGGCTGCTGGAATATCTGTCATCGGCGTATTACTCATCATTGGAGCCATTTAAATTCACAATAATCAGAATTCTCTCGGGTGCATCAGGGCCCTAATACGAGCCCCACACTCACCCCGAGAAATGTCCCTACGACATAGCCCATGATAGCTACCAAAATAGCAGGTGTCACTGCACTTCTCATTCCAAACGATGCTGCCATCGGAGCTGCAACAGACGGTCCCGCAGCATTGGCACAGGAGGTCACTAAAATTTCTTCCAATGAATAACCCAATAATCTCCCTACCGTAAGACTGATAATAAAGTGAACGATCAATATCACAGCCGCAAAGAAGATGACACCTGGTGAAGCCGTCAACATTGTGCCGATATCTGAAGCCGCACCTATGACCGCAAGGAACACGTAGAGAAAAAACATTCCAAGATCAAACGCCACATCTGAAATAGCGTCCATTTTGACAGGAAAAAGATTAGCGAGTACAATTGTCAGAATTGTCGTAATGAGTACAGTCAGATCCACATTCGTTGCGAGTACCTTACCCAAAACAGGTGAGAGCAACGAGGCCATTGCAAAAAGTCCAAATGCAATAAAGAGACACCATACAATACTCTCTAAGCCATATGTCGTATTACTCTCCCCTTCATGTGGCACAAAGTCTTCAGGCTCTTCCCATTTGACAAATCTCCTTGCGATCCAGCCAATGGACGGAATGGCAAAGAGGCCCATGAGGTAGAAGTTGGTAAACACATTATCCACTGCTATGGTAGATGGGAAATGCGGACTTTCAAGAAAGTCAAGTGTGGATGCCACAGCCATAAAATTTACCGAACCCCCTGTATAAGTTCCAATGAGTACGCCTGCCAGTTTATATGTCTCCGGACCAATATCAACCAGTTTCCAGGCTATCAGCGCACCAATCACCACTCCGACTGAACCGATCAGAAACATGATGAGCAACCGACCCGACTCCCGGACGATGCGCCCCATCTGCACTTTAAATAGCAAAAGTGGAATGGCCAACGGCACGAAATATTTAAACACGAAGTCATATACAGGTACTTCAACATTCGGATCCGAAGCCGACGGGATGATCCCAAAAGTAGCCAACAGCGCCATGACAATTATCGTAACAAGAACTCCAGAGATGTTCTTATACCATCCAAGACGTTCTCCGTAAATACCCAATAATGAGGCCGCGAGAAGGATTGTGAAGATGAGAATTGAATTGTCCGGTGATAGCATCGGGGATCAAGATACTTGATATTTATCAATCTATTTGCACCTGATATCCCTTAAAATTGAATATTGAGTTTGTCCGAAGGACTCCGTTGGAGTTCATTGAACTTCACAATGTCGCTTTATTTTATGGCGATATTGTAGACCGTATCAAAGACGGTAATGAATAGGGGGTAATTATCCCCCAGTTTATTGTACTCTGCGGTTTCCGCACTCATCCTGTGCTTCGTCACGTTTACAGAAAGCGTGAGGTCTTCTTTGATCTCTGGTTTGTACGAAAAATTAAACGTGCGCGCCTCTCGGGGCGGGAGATTATTATCAGACAATTTCTTGGCAATGGGATACCACTCCCAATGTTCACCAATGCGCTCTTCTTTTGACGCCACAATGGAGTCTGTCTTGTTCTTTAATTCAAATGAAAAAATAAAAAACCGCTCGGGGTCACCTGTTGGCACTTTATGCCCTGCTTCCTCATTGACCACTTTGAATGCATACTCTATTTCCTCATTTCGGGAATAAGACTTTTTAACCGGAGAGGGGTAATACACATAACCGTTCAGCCCTTTAGTTTCAACAGAATCAAATTTTGGAATTCCGGATCCCTTGAAATAATGCAGATGGCTCAACCTTTCTCCATAGCCTGCAACTATTTCTCGTTGCAATGGCTCCATATGGCACGTCAGGCAGGTTTTTTCTCCATAATACGGACCCGCTTTCCATTCATCTCCAGTTTCAAATGTACACGCAAGTGTTGGCGTAACTACGGCCACAGCATTATGACACGATATACAAAGTCTCTCTGACAGGTGTACCGTGTCCTGAACAACGACATGGGGAGACTTGCCCTGTCCTGTAGGTCCGATGATGACATTATTCCGCACATGGCAACTGGCACACGTGATACCCTCCAGCATCAGTTCTTCGTCAAATCTAGGATTCTTTATTTTTACTGGCTGGTAGATATCTCCATCGACCAGACCTGTCACAATGTATTCCTGTTGGTTTTGCAGCGGGATATGACAATTAATACACAAATAAGGGCTCGACTCCTTCTTCAATTCTGCCTGAAACTGCAAATCCACCCACGCCAGTGCATGTGTCGAAAGCTTCCATTCCTCGTAATGCTTCTGATGGCATACCCCACATTGCTTGGCACTGAGTGAAGTAATGCCCTGTGGAAGAGACTGATGCGGTACTGCGCTTTCCCAATTGTCTTCAAGAGGGCGAATGTTCTGCTTCTCACCTCTGCATTGCATCATCGTCAAAGCCAAAACAGCTATCGACACTAATGACAATAATAAATCCCGGTTACCTCTACTTCTGCCTGCCATAAAAAACAACACTTTGCCCGCTGTGACTTGGTTTATGTAATATAGGCTGCAAGTTAGCGAATCCCATTATCATCTTTGATCTCCGCCCCACACCTATGCGTACAAGATAAAATACTACTAGCCGCTCATGCTGCGTTATGATCAACATGAGATCAAGCTGCAGCTTCATTGCCGTACTCGTGCTGATACAAATCCTCCTCCAGGGATGTAATAACGATGACACTGTACCACAAGGGGATGTGGATTACAGACAGGAAATGAGAGATTTTGTAATTGACATCAGTACTTATGCCAAGGACATTGACGACGGGTTTTTTATCATTCCACAAAATGGCCAGGAGCTTATCAGTGATAACGGTGAAGGAGATGGAATAGTGCAAACTCAATATGTGGCTTCAATTGATGCGACTGGCAGGGAGGATATGTTTTACGGATATGATGCAGATGATATTGAAACTCCAGCACAGGACAGGCAGCATCTTGTAGATCTATGTCTTCTCTGTGAAATGCACGGAGTCGCAGTCCTTGCCACGGACTATTGTTCAACACCAGAAAATATGGACAATTCATATGTCAAACGGATCATGGATGCTGGATTTGACGGAGCTTATCTGGATATCGTAGATGGGTTTGAATATTTTGAAGAAAACTAAAATACCCTCT
>QMOR01000198.1 GCA_003648285.1 Bacteroidota bacterium | reverse complement strand
GAGAAGTAGAGGCCATTGTCCGTCCCCAGGAAGAGCAAATTGGGCTCTACCTGGTCCTGTACGACAGAACATACGAAACCATGTACATCGTCACCATCAACCATTCTTGAAAATGAAGCTCCATAGTCAGTAGTGTGATACAGATATGGTGTCCAGTCATTCATCCGATAATTATTCACAACGACAAATGCTTCTCCAGCATGCATCTTCGACACTTCAATCTGAGGGATCCACGCTCCCTTGGGACAACCCGGAAGCCGGTCCTCGAGGCTGGTCCATGCACCACCGCCGTCTTGCGAAATGTGCAAGCGACCGTCATCGGTGCCAACCCAAATGACCCCTTCCTGCACAGGGCTCGGAGCGACAACCAGAATCGTGGTGTGATTCTCCGCCTGCGTAGCGTCCACGGTCAGGCCTCCACTCTTGTCTTGATGCTGCCTGGACGTATCATTCGTGGTGAGGTCTGGTGAAATAATCTCCCATGATTTGCCGGAGTCGGTGCTCTTGTGTACAAACTGGCTCCCGAAGTACAATGCCCTGATGTCATAGGGATCCTGTGCCATCGCCGCATTCCAGTTAAACCTGAGGCGGGCCCCATCCGGATGTACCGGACGCGCGGACTGTGTAAATCCCGTTTCCTTGTCATAATACCCGAGGCTCCCCCCCTGGCTCATCGCCCATCCATAACGATTGTTGTCGAGCTGAGGCATGATATCAAATCCATCTCCAAACATGATCTCGCGCCAGTCTGCATTGCGGATGCCTCCATTCTTTAAGACATATGACGGTCCGATCCAGGTCCCGTTGTCCTGCATACCACCATAGATATTGTAGGGATAATCCATGTCGACATTTACATGATACATCTGACCGACAGGGAGATTGGTCACAAAGCGCCAGTTCTTACCACCGTCGCGGGAGATATTGATCCCCCCATCATTCCCATCGATCATATAAAGCGGGTCATCGATTGACTGCCAGAATGCATGATGATCCGGATGCACCCCTTTGCCATAGTCCAGTATTGTCTCGAATGTGCGACCACCATCTTCGCTCTTTGATACGTAGGTCCAGAGGTTCCAAATCCGGTTTTCATTGGACGGATCCACATATATTTCTGAATAGTAAAATGGTCTTCCCCCAATATTTTTCTTGGTCACCAGCTTCCAGTTCAGTCCCCCATTCGTCGATTTATAAAGTCCATTTTCCTTTGCCTCAACGATTGCATATACGATATTCGGTTTGCTGTGTGAGATAGCCACCCCGATGCGACCCAGTTCGCCCTTTGGCAGTCCGTCCTCATCAGTGAGTTGCTTCCATGTGTCACCTCCGTCAAATGTGATATGTAGTCCTGAGCCTTCTCCGCCCGAAGTAAAATCCCAAGGTGTACGCCCGTATTCCCACATGGCCACAATCAGCTTATTGTGATTGAGCGGATCGATCACCATATCTGCTACACCGGTGCGATCGTTGACATACAATATCTTAAACCATGTTTTCCCTCCGTCGGTCGTCTTGTATACACCGCGATCCTCGCCGGCACCCCAGGCCGGTCCAAGTGCTCCAACATATACGGTCTTGGGGTCTACCGGATCGATGACAATGCGTTGGATTACCCTGGTGTTTTCCAGACCCATGCATTTCCACGTTTTTCCCCCATCCATGGTTTTGTAAATGCCTTCGCCACTGTTGTGCGAATTCCGTGGATTCCCTTCCCCTGTGCCTACCCAGATCTCGTCCGGATTGTCAGGGTTGATCTTTAGTGCGCCAACAGACTGCGTGTTTTCAACGTCAAAGATCGGTTCCCATGCCAGTCCTCCATCCTCTGATTTCCATACACCGCCAGATGCCGCGCCAACAAAAATTCTATGCGGCCGCGCCCGGTCGACATCGATTGCAGTCACCCTCCCACTCATTCCAGCCGGACCAACATTTCGAAACCGCAGTTTTTCCAAAAACGATGAATCAACCGTCTGGGCAAATGAAATTGTTGAAATGACAGAGATAAAGAGGACGACAATTACACTTTGGAAAACCTTCATACCATTTTTGGTTGTTCAGAAAAAATTCAAGTTAGCAAAACTTGAGATTGCCAGTCTGCAGAATGGAACCTACCCATAAAAGAACATCATCAAACACAACATAGACCATTCTCTCTATGTTTAAACAATCAACCTCTTATCTTCGCGCGCTATGCAGTTTTTGTTTCCGGGATTTTTGTGGGCATTATTCGCACTTTCTGTGCCGATCATATTGCATCTGTTTTATTTCAGACGCTATAAGAAGGTCTACTTCAGCAATGTGCGGTTTCTCCGGGAAGTGAAGGAGGAAACGAGCGCCAGAAACAAGCTCAGGAACTTGCTCATCCTCATCATGCGCTGTCTTGCGATTGCCTTTCTTGTATTTGCGTTTGCACAGCCATTTATCCCTGTTTCTGACGATGCGCGTCAAGGTGCCAAAAATGTGAGCGTATTTGTCGACAACTCATTCAGCATGCAGTCTTTTGGAGAAGATCTGCCACTGCTCGACAGAAGTAAACAACGTGCCACGGAGATCATCTCTGCGTACACCGAGGAAGACAAATTTCAAATTCTCACACATGACCTTCGGGCAGACCAGCAACGCTATCTGAGTCGTGCAGAGGCACTTCTAGCCATTGAAGAAATTCAGATATCACCTGCGGTGTCGCCGTTGTCAGATGTGATAAACAGACAGCTCAGGATGTCAAAATCCGATCCGGGTGCTCCACTGAGCTCCTATGTGATTTCAGATTTTCAACGATCGATTACTGATTTGGAGCCGGTGGATTCTTCGATTCAGCTGACCCTGATACCTGTGCAGTCTGTACAGGAAAAGAATGTGACAATTGACTCTGCCTGGTTTGAAGTCCCTGTTCAAATGCTGAATCAAACCAGTCAACTCATTATTCGTGTGACTAATTACAGTTCAGACAAGATTGAAAATATCAAGTTGACCTCGTCGGTGGATGGACAGGAAAAACCCGTGAGTACGCTTGAGTTGCCTGCTGGTGAATCAGTCTATGACACGGCAAATATCACGATACTCAACACCGGATGGCATAAGGTCATATTGAGAATTACCGATTTTCCTGTGCAGTTTGACGATTCGTACTTCCTCACGTTTTATGTCGATGAAGAGGTCAACATTCTTGCTGTGAATGGCCTGCAAAGCAACGCACGGCTCGATGCCGCATTTGAAAGCAATCCGAACTTCAATCTCGAAAATCAGAATATTGCGCAGCTCAATTATTCGACGTTAAAGAACTATGATCTCATTGTACTGAA
Organism: Bacteroidota bacterium; assembly: GCA_003648285.1. Lineage (GTDB taxonomy): Bacteria > Bacteroidota > Bacteroidia > Chitinophagales > Saprospiraceae > B8-G4. The sequence continues at coordinate 2,986 of QMOR01000198.1, read as the reverse complement.
CGAGGTAAAGAGCATTACAAGTGGGATGGCTGAGGAAATACATGGATTTATGGAGTCCGGTGGTCGGGTTCTGTTTTTTCCGGCAGCCGATCAACAGGGCGATTCTTATTCCACATTTCTCGTGCGATGCGGCGCCAATACTTTCTCAAAATACGATACGACACAGCGCACTGTAGGGAGTATAAATACAGACGAATTTCTGTTTCGCGATGTCTACATCAGCACGAGTCGCAACCTCAGACTGCCTGTTACGAAAGCGAATTATTTGACCAATACGATTCAGTCCAGAGCTGCCGAGAGAATTCTGACGTACCGGGATGGATCGCCATTTATTGAAAAACATCATATCGGTCGCGGGAGTCTGTTTATATGCACTGCGCCTCTGTCAGATGAGATTAGCGACCTTTCAAAGAATGCAGAAATCTTTATCCCGCTCTTGTACAAAGCAGCGGTCGCGATAGGTCGCAAAACGCCCAATGCCTACGTCATAGGCGGACACGAGCTCGTGGAAATACAAACCAGTGATACGAAGGTGGAGCGGGTATACACATTTAAGGGGGCAGTGGAGTTCATACCGGGAATCACGCCGCTGGGCTCCAAGACACTCCTCGATCCTGCCGGGCAAATCCAGGATGCCGGATACTATGATTTACTCCTGGGTGAAGAGATCGTCGGGGTCTACGCCTTCAATTATGACAGAACAGAGTCACCACTTTCCTATTTGTCCGCAGAAGAATTAGGAGATGCATATAGCGATTTTGCCGAGGTGTGGGTTGAAACCGCCAGGGCAAGTTTGAGCAAGCGCATTGCAGAAAAAGAACATGGGATCATATTGTGGAGATGGTGTATTATCTTAGCGCTGACATTTCTTGGATTAGAAATATTGCTGATTCGATTTTGGAAGACTTGAGTACATTATGCGGATTCTTATAAAGCGGGCTCTGATCATAGACCCGTTGTCAAAACACCACCAAAAAAAACGGGACCTCTTCATTCGCAGTGGTAAGATCGAGCGCATCGGGCGAGGTCTGGACATGAAGTGCGACAAGCACATTGAACAGAGCGGACTGCATGTATCGCCGGGATGGTGTGATATCGGAACACAAATCGGAGAGCCCGGGTATGAGCATCGTGAAGATATCGAGTCGGTTGCAAAAGCTGCGATATCGGGAGGATATACGACCCTGGCATGTTTTCCAAATACCAACCCGGTTCTCGACACTAAATCAAGCGTGGCGTATGTGCGTAAAAGAAGTGAATACACTGGTGTACAAATTCTTCCAATTGGTGCTGTGACCAAAGGTGCGGAGGGAAAAGACATTTCAGAAATGCAGGACATGCATTCGACAGGTGCAGTTTCATTTTCTGATGGGCGCAATGCCCTCTCCCATTCAGGAATTATGCAACTGGCTTTGCAATATGTCAAGTCATTCGATGGGGTCATCATCAACCGACCATTTGACGCCTTGCTGGCACCTAATGGCCAGATCCACGAATCAGTTGTCAGCACCTCCCTCGGGATGCGGGGACTGCCCGCCATATCTGAACGCATCATGCTGGAGCGCGATATTCTTATCCTTGAATACACAGAATCCAGATTGCACGTATTTGGAATTTCATCCGCTGATTCAGTCAATCTCGTAAAAGCAGCACTGAAAGCAGATCTCAGAATAAGTTGTAGTGTGCCCGCGATGAATCTGCTCTATACAGATGAGAAGTTAGCGGACTTTGATACCAACTTCAAGGTGATGCCACCCTTGCGTGAGACTAAGGATCGCAAAGCGCTCATCAGAGGTGTACTCGATGGCACCATTCAAAGCATCTGCTCGAATCACGAGCCGCTGGAAGAAGAGTGTAAGAAACTTGAATTTGCGAACGCAGATTTCGGATCGACGGGATTGCAGACAGCATTTGGTATTGCAAACACGGCATTGGAGGGTAAAGCGAGTGTAGAGCAAATCGTGCACTGCTTCAGCCATGGACCGAGACAAATACTCGGTTTGCCCATGCAAACGATTGAAGAAGGTGCTGAAGCTGAGCTCACACTCTTTGATCCGACCACAAAGTGGACACCAACGTTAGATGCACTCACGTCAAAGGCCCATAATTCAGCGGCATTGGGCTCTGCCCTTGTGGGTCGATCCATTGGGACTATCTACCGTGACGGATTTTATTACTAGTTTTTGTCATGTGATATTTATTACCTTCATGGCTCACCTATAAAACGAGAATATGAAACAATTGGGCATTAGATATGGATTATTTGCAGGAGGATTTTACGTCGTTGTCGGGCTGATTAATTACATGTTTGAATTATCAACCCAAGGTAGCATGGCAGGTGTTCTCCTTTGGCTAGTACCCTTTGCTGTAACCTTTGCCATAGTATATATCGCCATCAAAGAGTTTCGTGAAGAAAATGGATCGCTCACAACCGGAGAAGGGGTAAAGCTTGGCGTATTGATTGGTTTGGTAGCCGCTTTGCTCGCAAGTGTATTCACTGTGATTTACACGCAGTTAATCGACCCAAATGTCATGACAGATCAGTTAGCTGCGGTTGTAGAAACCTGGGAAGATCAGGGTATGGGTGATGATGAAATTGAGCAAGCACTTAAATTTACCGAGCCGTTTATGACACTGACATTTGCGATACCTGCCACGATTATTTCTTATGTCATTGGTGGATTGATCAAAGGTTCAATCAGCGGAGCGGTTCTAAAGCAAGAGGCAGCCGTCTGAAATCAGTGACTTGATTCCGTAAAAAATCAAATGAGCTAACCATGGATTTGTCAATTATTGTTCCCGTTTATAACGAGGAAGAATCGCTCATTCCGTTAGTCGAATGGATAGAACGCGTACTTGCTGGTGAATACACGTTTGAGGTGATCATGATTGATGACGGGAGTACTGATGATTCATGGAAGGTCACGGAGTCACTTGCCGCAAAATATGAATCCGTGAGAGGTGTGTGTTTCAGACGCAACTATGG
>QMOR01000197.1 GCA_003648285.1 Bacteroidota bacterium | reverse complement strand
CGCGAGGCGATTGTTCCGATAGGGTTGTGAGTAGCCACCTCCTCCGATATTCCCACCAAGAATATCCGTAGCACTATTGTTCGTAACAGACCAGGTGGACCCCTGATTTACTGACAGAAAAAGTCCGTCAAACGCAGCGCCACTTGTTTTGTCACCAAACATGGCAAAAACAAGATTTGGTAACAATGGGTTGGTTGCCAATGCAATCCGTTGACAATTTGGCGGAAAAACACCCGAGCCAATGACCGTCCAACTCTCGCCGGCGTCAGTCGACCTTAGAAATCGTGCAAATGGGCTTGAACTATTTCGGTTGTAATCGGATGCGTACATCACCAAAGAATCGGTAGGATGAAAAACAATTTCCATAGCCCTGCGAAGTGAGTATACCAGATCCCAGGTGACACCAGCATCGTCAGATTTATGGATTCCCGAATCACTGCAGACAAATAACATTTCACTGTTCGTCGGATGCATTTCAAGATCGAAGACATTCACTCTGGAAGAATCAGACCAGGTCAGACCTGTTGTGGACCATGAATTCCCGCCATTTGTAGATTTTACGACTCCTATACTCCCCCGGACAGCACCAAGGCTCCAAAGGGAAGTATGCCCGGGGCCTGTCAATGCGAAAAGATCGCTTGGGTCTGCCTGAGAAACTTCAATACCAACAAAACTCTGGATGGGCAGAGCATCAGTCAAACACTGCCATGTGCCTCCGTCATTGGTCGTTTTCCATATGCCACCACCGTAGGTTGCGACAAATATCGTAGATGACTGGGTCGGGTGAAATGCAATTGTATTGACTCTTCCGATACCACCACTCCAACCGGCACCTAATACAGCATTGTCAGGGCCGACAAATTCCCAATTAGCAAAATCGACCATTGCAGACCTGCCGTAACGCATTGCCTGAACCTCCTGAAAGCGCTTTGCCGACAGATTCAAACGGTCTCCAGAAGGACCAAGCCGGGGATCCACAAACCACTCATAGCGTCGCCACTGCTTGTAGCCAGTACCACGGCCTTTGTCTCGTGTAGCGTAATAGGCATTGACTACTCGCTGTATCGCGTTGAAATTGGAATCCTGGTAGGTTTCAAGAATGACGCCAAGCGTATCTATTTGGGCCGCCCCATTGCTGGGAGATGTGATGAAGAAGCCCAGAGTAAGGGCGAAGATGAGTGTTCTCATTGTTCCTATTTCTTAGCGTGTTCCAGTTCCAAAATGCGCTCTGTGAGCCCTGCGTTAATACCCTTAACGTCCTGTAAGTCTGAGTTGAGGTCAATGATATACAATGTGAGTTCCTCGATCTTCTCCATCATTATCCGTTGCATTTCCCCTATCTCCATCCCCTGCGATTCGATGACCTCAGCATTGGGAACTCCGGGCAGGTGGTTGTGATCTGTGATGAAACTTGCCAGTTCGGATATGGATTTTCGCGGATACGATTTTTCAAAGACATAGTCAGGCCAGTCACCGGACAGGTCGACACGCAATTCTTCACAAGCCACCTTACCGTCAACGGACATCTTGTATCCCGAAGCAAACGTGCTACGATTGCGATATTCCCATTATTGCGTTGGATCCTCATGTGAGGTCCATACATCGTGCTATTTGATTTGCCAAAGAGTTCAAGATAATTATCTACACCATCGTACAGCCACATCATACCAAAAGACGCATCATCATCTTCTGCGAGAAAGATAAATGAGCTGTCTTCGGAGGAGGTTGTTGCAGGCGTCACATACATGCCTGCTGTAGAGTTGATCGGGTCATGGACATGCAACATTCCGAGTGGCTCTTCAATCCCTATTGTCATTGTTTGAGACACGTGGCCACGCCCATCAAAGTATCCGGCCCAGCCCCCGGATGAGGTGTTGTCGCCGTATATCGCATAATTATTGTCTCCCGCTGCATCGCCGTATACTCCGTAATGCGTACCGGAGGCCCCCGTTGGTATGAGTCCAAACAGCCCGTACAAAGAATTATTTGGCGAAGCATTGCCATTGCTGACGATCGCATATAATCCCACTTTGCTGCCGGTGCCATCATTTTCCAAATTGGCAAGCACGCCGTACTGCCCTTGACTGCCGGTATAGTCATTGGTGATCACCACTGACCTCGCCGCTGTCTGATGCTCAATATCGAGAGGGTAGTTTGGAGTAGAATCGCCAATCCCGACAAAGCCCTCATTGTAGAATATGTCCGTATTTGATCCAGGCTCAACTGACCATCTGTCACCAGCTGTTGTCATGCTCAACCATTCAGATCCATCATAGCCTTCAAAGTCGGTCCCGGTCCAACGCATGGTTCCTGAGAGGTTTGTCGATGTGGTTCCAAGACGCATGGCTCCAACTATATCCAGTGACTGTTCAGGATTGATGATCCCTATACCCACTTGTGTAGAACTGCGCTTGATCGTCAGGTGGGGCCCGGAGAGCACGCCATTCACATCACCATAGATATTGAGTTTGTTGTTTACCCCATCATAAAGTATGCGCATGCCGAATGTAGCATTCGGATTTTCGCTAAACATGATAGATGATGAGTCCGCACTGGACCCAGGGGTGAGCAAAAGCTTCAAGTGCGTACTAATGGCGCTATGGAAGTGCACTTCTTCGAGGGGATTGTCTGTGCCAATTCCGATACGTTGTCCAAAAGTAATTGTACCGATGAGCATCAGCATAGTTAAGACGAGTGTAAACCTGATCATATCACTTTAGTGTTTAGTCTTTTATCCTTGTATGATCAAAGAGGTAAACACCCAAAGCAATATTTTTTTATTTTTCTACTCTGTTGACCTTTTGGCCAGCCATCTGATAAATGGATAAACAAGTAACAATTGAACTGACACACCTTCAAAATGATGGTGACATCGCATTGGAAAGGATGTATCGTAGCTACAAAGCCGAGTTTTTCGATTTTGGCAGGCGATACCTCTCTTCTGATGAGGATATATCGGATATCTATCAGGATACGGTCATTGCGATGTATGAAAAAGTGGCTACCGGTCAGCTCACTGAGCTCTCTTGTTCCGTAAAGACGTACTTATTCAGTATTGGAAAGCATCTCATGATCAACAGATACAAATCGAATCAACAAGTAAAGTTCGAACTCTTCGAAGAGGTTGATCTCGCGGGGTCGATTGATGTCTATCCTCCAGAACTATCCCTTCAAGCCGAAAAACTCAAAACGGTGATTCTACAACTGGAGGATGGTTGTCAAAGGATATTGACGTTGTACTACTACAGAAATTTTAACATGGAATCCATTGCGGCCAATTTGGGTTATAAAAATGCCAATGTGGTCAAAAGTCATAAGGCCAGATGCATGAAGCGTTTGCGAAAATTATTTTTAAGTAGTTGAAGAAGGATATGGAAGTGAATGACAGAGATAAGTACTTGATCGAACGATACATCAAAGCGTCATTGACCCCGGACGAAGAAGTTGAATTTGAAAACCGGAAAGGTGATACCGAATTTTCCCGGGAAGTCATTTTTCAGTCCGATCTCCGTGATGCAATTTTTGCAGTAAAGCGAGACAAACTTAAACAACGCCTTAAGCACTCGAACAACCCGGAAGCTTCAGGGAAAAGAATATTTCGTCTGCAATATATACTCGCGGCTGCCTCAATTGTCATACTCGTCATCATAGCTACGGTTGCATTACTGAGGTATGAAAGCCCGAATGTCGACCAGCTATATGCCGAATATTTTGAAAGTCCACCAAATATCGTTGCGCCCATGCTCAAAAGTGACGAGGATAAGGCTTCGACGTATGACTCAGCATTTCAATTGTATGAAATGGGTGATTACAAAAAGGCAGATCAGGCATTTGAATTATTGCGAGATGACGATAACGTTCAATTTTACCAGGCGATGTGTAAGCTCAATCTTGAAAATTGGGATGACGCGAAAACAGGATTGACTTCAATTTATCATGCCGATGGGAAATACAGTAAAAATGCACAATGGTATATCGCGCTCATTGAAATTAGACTGGGAAAAATAGAAGAAGCAAGACTGTCTCTCACGCAAATAATCAGCTTGAAAGACCATCCATATCAAGCCGACGCAGAACAGTTATTGAGGGCATTAAATACGCTTTGAGCGCCCACCCTTCAGGATGAAAATAAATAATAAAAGCATTGCACCAAGGCCGGCAAAAATCCAATAACGCCTGCCTGAATTACTGCGCAGGGAGGCAGGGTCTCCTGTCAATACAAATCCGGCCCAATACCGTGGATGAGATTGCGCTTCAAACTTCACGTTGGACAAATAATTCAACTTGGCCAGTCTGAGTGCATTGTCTTTGTTCTCACCATTGAGCAGATTTTTATAAAAATCCTCCATAATCGCAGCAGTAGATGCATCCGGGACTTTCCAGAGACTGGTAACGGATGATGGGATTCCCGCAAAAGCAAACGCACGGGACAGACTCATGACCCCCTCACCTCTATATAGCTTTCCCACATTGGTCTGACAAGCACTCAGGACCACCAGGTCAGCATTAAATTTTAGCGATCGGATTTCCGAAGCCGTCATTTCGGAGGTCAACCGGTTATCAGAATTCGCGGTAAAAAGCAAGCGGGACTGCCCGGGTTGTTTGATATCTGCTATCGCGTGCATCGACATGTGCAGAATCTGATATTGCTGTGCCAAACCGATAAACTCACTTTTTGTAGCAGCGCTGTCAACAAAGCTTTCGCCATCCATCAGAATACTGATCGCAGCAACTTCGGCCGCTGCACCGGGTAGGTCATAATACCCGGACCTCACCAGCTCTGCAAGACTCCCATCTGTGATCGTATCCTGTATATCAGGTGCTTTATAAGAAGGGGCAAAACCAGCAAAGCGTTTTTTTGCCAACCTGGATTTCTGATGATTTCGGCCTCCAAGGGATGTGAGGTAACGCATCGGAAAGGTGGTCAGAAGCATCTCATTGCCCTCGTCAAAATGCAATAATTCAAATGGTGTAAAGCTCAACGGTCCATCCGGGACGATCGTAATTCTCTCCGGACGATATGCGGCGGCGTGATTTAAGGGAGCAAAAAGCAGATCAGATAATAGAGCCGCGTTTACCTTATAGCCCGATTCTGATATGCCGGGCGTCTGACTTACGGAGGCATTGAGGGCCTCGGCAGCATGTGTCAGTGTATCCGTTGATATGACAAAAAGCTCCAGATCACTTCCCGTCAGTACATACACCAGGGTCGAGTCAATACCAGTGAAGAAGCAAATAATCGATTCTGAAGATTCCGCATTCATCATCGGATTCAAATCGGAATTGTTGATATATTCTGAAAATTTCGGAAATGCATTAAATATTTTATTGTCTATCGAATCAATGCGTGCTTGAATTGAAAATGCACGTGCGTTCTTTTTAGCCTCATCGCCAGAGGATTGCAATACTTGTGTGCGTTCATATTGGAGGCTTCTCTTTGAATCAAGAAGATCTGCCGGCACATCAGCTGCCACAAGTGCTTCAGACTCAATCCAGCGTTGCCTCAGTAAACCACTTTTGGTGATGTCGCAATATTGAAGGGCCTGTTCTGGTTTTCCCAGCCTGATGAATTCAAGCTGGATTGCCTCATAGAGTGGATAGGCGATTTCACGAAAGCGCAGTTGTGCCTCATCTCCCAACGCCGCCTCTTTCAACAGTTTTTGTAAAATCACATGCGCCGGCAGGAGGTAATGCAAAGCACTATCAGGTTCGGTCTTGAGATTTGCAATTCCCATCAGGGTCTTCAGCGCGTACTCTTCTCTTCCTGACGAAATATTGACGGGATCGGAAATATCTACCTGAATGCGTCGCAGGACCATTCTGTAATGCTCCTCCGCCAAGTCAATGCTATCAAGTCTGGCTGCGCTCTCTGCCAGATTAAAATACGTGATGGCACTTGCGGCATCGGACATATTCTCATTGTGAAATGAAAGTGCCTTGAGATAATACTGATGTGCCTTGGCTGCATCACCTATCCTGAAGTATTCACGCCCCAGGTCATTGTAGAAATAGACGGCTTGCGCCGGTGCTTCACTATAGTGATTCAGAACAATCTCTTCTGCTTGTGAAAAGTAGGTCAACCCCTCTTCAATATGACCTTGCGCAAAATAGAGCCGTCCGAAATTCTGATATGAACTCACTGTCTCGCCTGACTTACCCAAATCATTGAGGTCTGCGTCAAGACTATGCTGAAAATGTGGTACTGCCTCATCATACCTCTCCAGATTCAAAAGGTATTCTCCAATATTGCTATGGGCTGTTCCAAGGTCGAGCCGGATATACCTCGCCCGCGCTTCACTCATCGTTGTAAGCACTTTCTCCAGTAGCT
>QMOR01000196.1 GCA_003648285.1 Bacteroidota bacterium | reverse complement strand
TCCCATTCTGTCCCATTCCATCTCAGCCGGGTGATCGTTCCTGAGTTCGTATCGAGGTTTGTATCCTGCTCAAAAAAATCATTGATGCGGTAATCACTCGATGTGACGTATATGATTGGATTGATAGCTGTGCCCACAACAAGAATGCCCGTCACCTCACGTTTTTTGACCGCATGCAGCGTTCCGTCGTCGTTGTGATTCTGAATGTGCCTGATCGTATGTATGATTTCTGCATTTACGACACGAAATACATTAGGACTATTCCCCGAATCCCGAACTATCGAGTAGATGTGAATATCACCCCTGACATCTGTAACATAAAGACGCTGATCAGGCCCAAAGTCGAGTGATGTCGCCAAAAGCGAGTCAGGGACATTTTGCAGCCTTTTTTCAAAGCTGAAACTCTGTGCAGATGCGGGCTGACTGGCGATGATCATCACCAATGCCACGAGAGTAATAACTCCCGCACGAACCGAGTGCATGATATTTGTGATCCCTGTTTGATACATGTAGTAAACCGCAAATATACGGCAATCATAAACCACTCATGTGACGTATATCACGCAGATGCCGATTGATCCAGTGCCGCTTGTCAATTCCCGCGCTGGGAGTTGCCAGCAGCCTTCAGGTCCGAGACCTTGAAGCCATTGATCATGTCCTGATCACCATCGGGCGGATAACTATCCTTGCGACATGGATCTGTCCCATTGTCTATTTCATCCGCATTGGTATACCCATCGCCGTCCTCATCGATATTTTGAAAATAGCCACCCGTACAAACATCAAAGTCCGTCGGCTCAAGTATCCTGATAGGATCCCTTGTGTTTTGTGTATGTGCCGCAACCCAAATCGTACCTGGAAAAGGGTCATCGTCGCCAAGGCAAATGACATCCAGTGCAAATCCTGCCGATGTCAATATATTGGTCGTGTCCACATTGCCAAATTTATCCAGGATCACGTGGTATACATTCCCGTAAAATCCTGCGGCAATAATATCACCTGACATGGCGGAGTTAAAATTCGTGGCTTTGTACTCGGCCAGACCATTTGTCGACTCACGGTGCGAATAGATTGCAGGGTCGTCGGGTCCATGTGGGTTGAGAAAAACCCCTTCCTTCGGGTTTGCCATTCCGGGTCCCACAGGAGGCCAGTCATACGGCAGTGAGATATCTGGATTCTCCGCATCATAGACCGTTCGAAATACAGCATTGGACGGTAAGTCTGTATAGAGACCTGCGCTGTCTGGATTGCTTCTTATGGCATTGGGGTGACCCGCATAGTAGCCCTTTTGATCAATGCGGTGCAATCCGTCCCAAATGCTGACTTCAGAGCCCATGTTCGCTCCTGAATAGGCATTGGTCGCCGTACCATATCCGGTATTCAGTGGCGGCCCTCCCCATCCTGCATTTCCACCATTGTCCCATGTGTACATATTGCCCGCTTCGGTAATCAGAATGTCATAGGGATTTCTGTATCCCGGGCTATATATCTGCACTGGGCTGTTGCGGACAAGTTTTGCCTGGTTTAACCCGTCATTTCCTCCAAATGGATCATTTATGTCAATACCATCGTACCCTTCTTTCTCCGGGTTGTTGACTCCGTTTGCATTGTCCCGTGTCGGATCATCCAGTGTAGGCAGGTCGTAGACATAGCGGGCTCCGGATTTCGGATCCGTTTTCACGGGCATCGCATTGATCTTGTCCATATCTACTGTGAGAATTGCCGCTGAGAGGGCATATTCGTTGAGGTTTCCCAGGAATAGATAAGGTGCTCCGGCATTCGTATTACCCCCCTGGGCAACGTAGAGTATATTGGACTTTTCGTCAAGAAATAATCCGTTTGTCGCATGATTTTCTTCTGACCTTGGCAGGCCTCTGACTAAATCTACTTTTTGCCATTTACTCCCGTCCCATTTTAATCTCGATATCGTCCCTGAATTGGTGTCGAGGTTCTTGTCAAAATCTTTGAAATCATTGATGCGATAGTCACTGGATGTGACATAGATAATCGGGCGGTGCGAAGTGCCAAGTACCAGAATGCCAGTTGCTTCACGACCGGCCTCCACATGCAGTGAACCATCATCATTGTGGTTTTGAATATCATGCACGGAGTGAATGACTTCTGTATGCACGACATCGTATGAAATCTGATTATTTACAAGTTTTCTGACCACAGTATAGATGTGGATGTCTCCCATCAGGTCCAGGACATAGAGGCGCTGATCCGGACCAAAATCGAGTGAAGTTGGCAAGAGTGATGGTGGGACATGATGTAGACGGATTTGAGGTTTAAAGCTCTGAGAATACATACGCTCACAAGATGTGCACATGAGCATTACCACCAGGGCAAAAATATGCAATCCATAATTTGACAAAATATGTCTGATCCTAAACTGAGCCATAAATCAGAAGACAAAGTTACGCTCTGGCTGCGCCTAATGCATGATCTAAATCATCATGTCTGCCTATAACCATGTCGGATGACATAAGAATGTGTATCGGGCTTTGGTATCGGGTTTCCACATCTTGCGCAAGACGAGTACCTTTCAAGAACTGCTAACAGAAAAGAGGATCGCTCAGGCACAGCACTCAAAGGCGATTGCGTAACTGTAGAATCAATAGCAACCCGGATAAATATGAAGTCTGTTTCTGAAATTACCTGATGAGAAGCATATCTTTAAATGTGTAACCCATGTATCCGGAACCCTGTAAATCTGCTCTTCGGTATACAAAGGTTGCCATTGGATAGACTAAACACGTGAAACAAAATGCAAATAAAAAATATTGAAATCTGGAAAGCCGACCTGGGATTGACGCGACCGTATTCTATTGCCGGCGAATCAACGTCTTCGACCGAGAATGCCTTTTTGCGCATTGAATTGACAAATGGTCATTGGGGTATCGGTTCGGCGGCACCCTCGGAGCGGGTCTGCAATGAGAGAATGGAAGATACGATGGCGGGCTTGGAAAAAGGAGCAGAGCGACTCAAGGGTAAGGATGTTGGGGCATTTGAGGCACTAAAATCTGCTATTGCTGAGGAACTCATTGATACACCGGCAGCACGTGCTGCGATTGACATGGCCTTGTACGATGTGTTTTGCAAATCTCTGGATGTGCGCGTTGTGGATTATTTGGGGCAAAAACATACGTCACTTCCAACCTCGATTACCATTGGAATCAAAGAGGATCAGGGTGTCAAAGCTGACCTGGAGGAGTTTATTGCGAAGGGGTTTAGCATTGTTAAAATCAAAATCGGGACGGATGTCGAGCGGGATATTTCCATTCTGAAAAAACTCAGGGAGTGGGGAGGAAGCGCAATTAAAATACGTGTCGATGCGAATCAGGGCTACTCAAAGATCCACCTCGCAGAGCTGATACAGGAGACACGTGGGGTAGGGCTTGAATTTGTCGAACAACCTTATTTCGCACCGGCATTAGTGCAGATGCGGGATCTCAGTGAGGGCATCAGATCACAATGTATGGCTGATGAGGATTTGAAGTCAAGATCGGATGCAGTCGCCATGACGCGAGGACCTTTGCCATATGGATCATGGAATATCAAGCTCATGAAATCTGGCGGGGTGACCGGCGGCAAGTGGATCGGAGACCTTGCCGGCATGTATGGCATACCTCTGATGTGGGGATGTATGGATGAGAGCAGGGTGAGTATTGCCGCAGCTCTCCATACTGCGTTTTCCTGTCGTGCGACTCAGTACCTGGATCTGGACGGCAGCTTTGATCTGGCGACCGATGTTGTGACAGGGGGATTTGAGGTGAAGGACGGCATCATGTATCTCACTGATGCTCCCGGCCTGGGGGTCAAATCACTTTAGGCATGTCAAAGCCAAAAGCGGTTATTCTGACACATGGAGAGCTCGATTCGATGTACGCCAAGACGTGCCATGGATTGCTGCGCGGTACTGATCGGTATGAGATCGTTGGCGTGGTCGACTATAAATATGCGGGTAGAAGCACGACCAGTGTTTTACCTATCGTGAAAGATGTGCCGATCCTGGCATCAATCGGTGATTGTTCTGATGATGGTATTGCATGGTGTATCGTTGGTGTGGCATTTGAAGGAGGTGTCATGCCTGATGCTTTTCGCGATCAGCTCATTGAGGCCGTAAAATCAGGCATGTCGGTTGTCAATGGTCTGCACACCCAGTTAAATGACGATGTGGAATTCATGCAGCTGGCCAGATCGCAAGGTGTCGAGGTCATTGACATCAGACGCCCCAAAAAAGTAAGTGAACTCAGCTTTTGGACTGGCAAAATTAAAGATGTGCAGGCACCACGAGTTGCAGTACTGGGCACAGATTGTGCCATCGGAAAGCGTACAACCTGCAGGTTTTTGCTTGAACAGCTGGCTGAGAATGGGGTAAATGCCCAAATGATTTACACCGGCCAGACAGGTTGGCTGCAAGGCTATCCGCATGGGTGTATCCTCGATTCCACCCTCAACGATTTTGTCAGCGGCGAACTTGAGAATGCGGTGCTCGAATGTGATCAAAATATGCACCCGGATTTGATCCTCGTCGAAGGTCAGTCTTCCTTGCGCAATCCTTCCGGACCATGCGGGAGCGAGATCATCATCAGCCTGCAGTCGAAGTATGTTGTACTTCAGCACGACCCGTCAAAAGAGTTCTTTGAAGGCGGCGAAGAATATGGTTTTCGCATCCCCGATCTGAAATCGGAAATTGAGCTTATCAGGATGCTGGGAGCTGAGGTCATTGCGGTTACATTACGCCCGTCAAAAGATCAAATCTCCGAATTGGATATTGGATCAATGTCACAAGAACTGGGGATGATGGTCCAGTGGGCAACTGAAGCAGGAATTATTGCCGTATCAGATTTGATTCAGGAGCGAGTTCTATCGTCTTAAAATATCTCCTCACAGCACTTCGATACATGATAAGGTATCCCAAAAGCCGTGCCCACGCTTGAACATTGAACTTGAGCTTGAACATTGAACTTGATCTTGAGCTTGAACATTGAACTTAAAAAAGTCAATCATCAAACCACCCATCTTTAAATAAATCCAGCTCCCGCCTCTCTCTCTTAGTCGGCCGGCCTTCTCCACGATCACGCCACTCAGGTCGGGCTTTCCCAATATACCAGCTCTTGAATTTGTTCAGTTCATCTTCCGGTGTGAGATTGTCATAGCAGACAACCGCTAATGTGGCAGAGACTCTCTTCGAGATGAGGTCGATGACCTGAAATGTGAGGTTAAAGCCTTCCTTGCGTACAGAAACAAGCGCGTCGCGCTGTACCAGAAAGCTTGGTTTGACGATGGCGTCATTTACGCTGACACGTCCCTTCTTGCATGCTTCGGTAGCGATGGTGCGGGATTTAAAAATCCGCACACTCCATAGCCATTTATCGATACGAACCTTGTCAGGCACAATTACTCCTCGTCGGGGATATCAGGAGATCCGGGAACGGTGGTCACATTTGCACGCGTAAACATGAGCACCTCTTTTGCCCCACTGCGATTCATTTGCAGCGCCATTTTATCTTCTTCGAGGCTTTCTATTTTTACTGCGATCGCCTCAGCTCCATCTGCATGCGTGTACAATTTGTATCCGTCAATCCAGTATTTGCCTTGCTCTTTTCCATTATTGAAAATGGCCCGATAGGTGCTGTCGGAGTCAAAAGCAATCCAGGCGCGCATTCCTGTTTCCTCGCCATCGCTCGTCCACGAGTCACTAAACCACTGTCCTTCTATTTGCCGTTGGTTATAGCTGGTATATCCGCATGATGCGATAAACAGGGTAACCATTAATGCTGCTAATACTCTCATTTTGACCTTTTTTTAATATTTATTTTGGGTACTTGTAAATTTAAAGATTCCATTGCTTCAAGAATCCGTGAAGCAACAAAAAAGTCCCGGTACCAACGTTGATCTACCGGTGCAATGATCCAGGGAATTTCGCTTCGGTTGATCACATCAGTGTAGCACCGCATGTACTCTTTCCACTTCTTGCGCTCTTCCCAATCGCCATCGTTATGTTTCCAGCTTTTGGAGGGATCATCAATGCGCTGTTGCAATTGTACCTTCTGCTCAGATTCGGAAATGTGCAGATAAAATTTAAGAATTGTCGTGTTATTATCTCGCATTAAGTTGCGTTCAAAATTATTGATGGCCTCAAATCGGTGATCAACCGTCTTCTCATCAATCCATTTATGTACGCGCTGAATGAGGACATCTTCGTAGTGTGATCTGTTAAAGATTTGAATCCGGCCTTTTCTGGGCACATGTTGATGTACGCGCCAAAGGAAGTCATGATCCATTTCAAGTGAAGTGGGCTTCTTAAATGACTTTGCAGAAATGCC
>QMOR01000195.1 GCA_003648285.1 Bacteroidota bacterium | reverse complement strand
CTGGAGAGAATCGCGTTACCACAAATACGTGAGGTCTTGCGTCTACCTGCTGTGTGGTTGTTGATGATCATTATTCTGTGCGCCTATGTCGGTTATAAAATCACAGATGTATTTTCGCTGTATGCACAAGACGTGATGCAATATGACCAGTTGCAATCGGCCCAGGTGGGAACGTTGTTGTTGTTTATACGTCCGGTCATTGGGATCGCGATTGGTCTGCTGGCGGATCGCGCACGACCTACACTCTGGCTGGCCCTTAGTTTCGCTATTTCATTCTTTGGAGCGTTACTCTTTGCTTCTGGTCTGATTACAGATTCGGAGACACTTTTGTTTTTTATATCGATTTTGATCGTGGCTACAGGGGTGTACGCCGCACGGTCTCTGTACTTTGCGGTGATGGAGAGTGGGCAAATCCCACTGGTTCTCACTGGGACTGCTGTCGGTCTTATTTCGCTCGTAGGTTATACGCCCGATATCTTTGCAGGGCCAGCGATGGGATATCTCCTGGATCAATCGCCAGGTGCAGAGGGACACCAGCATGTATTTATGATGTTGGCTTTGTTTTCCTTTATGGGCGGTATCGCGGCCTGGTATTATTACCTATTGTATGGGAAGAGCCCAAAAGAAATAATGTAACTTGAAAGTCGTGCTAAGTCCAACAAGGCAAATACGAGATCTCCCTTCACATGAATTATATAATCATAAAACGGAGTTGTATTTTGCCTGCGAATTTGGAACCGTATCCTTCACCGAATCTACTGGCAAGGTGTGGCGGTTCGATCGGTTTGAGTGATTAAACCAAGATACAATCGGGTACTAATATGGATCGAAGACGATTTTTGAAGAATGCGGCGGGTTACGGTGCGATGCTTTCGGTTCCATTTCCTTTTTCTAATGGACTATTAGCCGGCGGCTTCCCTTCAGACCTGACAGATCTTAGCGCTTCTGATCTATCCGTAGTCATACGCAAAAAGCAGGCGAGTTGCGTCGAGGTGATGCAGGCATATCTGGATCGGATACATCGATACAATCCGGTGTACAACGCTATTGTGAGTATGGTAAGTGACGACGAGTTGCTGAGGCAGGCACAGGAGGCAGATCAGGCATTGGCAAGAAACGAGTATTGGGGTTGGATGCACGGAATGCCCCATGCTGTGAAGGATCTGACGCCTGTGGCTGGATTGCCATATACAAGCGGATCACCGATGTTTGCAAACCGGATAGCGGAAGAGGATGGCGCATTAGTGATAAAAATACGCGCTCAGGGTGCAATCTTTATTGGTAAGACGAATACGCCTGAATTTGGTCTGGGCTCTCAATGCTATAATCCTGTATTCGGAGCCACGGGTAGCGCTTGCAATCCGGATCTGACGGCAGGCGGGAGTAGTGGTGGTGCAGCCTGTGGGCTGGGCACACATATGCTGCCTGTCGCCGATGGGGGAGATATGATGGGGTCGCTGAGAAATCCAGCCGCATATAATAATGTGATCGGCTTCAGACCCACCACCACCGTTGTGATGGATGAGGGCGATGCCAACAACCGACTGCTCTGGACCTCTGGTCCAATGGGACGCGATACCCGTGATACCATTCGATTATTGCAGACGATCGCTCTTGATCCTGTTTTTAATGATTTGAATCCTCTGCTTCTTGATAATATCAGGATTGGGTGGATGGGAAATCTGGATAATTATTTGGCGATGGAGCCTGGAATCATCGAATTATGTGAAGTGAGCCTTGCTGACATAGCAAGTGCCGGGGCCCATGTCGAGCCTGTGCAAGCAAAATTTAAGATGTCAGATTTATGGCAGAGCTGGACCACCCTGCGTCATCATAGACGTATCAATATGCTGGACTACTATGAAGATTCCGAAACAAGAACTTTGCTCAAACCGGAGCTGATTTGGGAGATAGAAGAAGGCCTTGGTATCAGTGAGAAAGATGTAAAAAAAGCAAATACGATTCGTACCAATTGGTATGCCGAATTAGACAGGATGTTTGAAGAATTTGACTTTCTGGTTTTACCGACGGCACAGGTGTTCCCTTTTCCAAAGGACATCCACTGGCCAAAGCAAATTAATGGACGACAGATGGACACCTATCATCGCTGGATGGAAGTGGTCATTCTGGGCAGCCTTGGCGGCATTCCGGTGGTGAATGTCCCGGTTGGCTTCGACGCGCAGGGCAGGCCAATGGGTATGCAGGTCATGGGTAAATTTGGCGATGATAAGAGGGTCCTCGAGTTTGCATTGGCATATGAAGAAATCACAGATCATTTAAAGCAATGCCCCGGATAATCAGGGTAGGAACCACCATGAGCAAAGAAAAAATTCTCGAGGCTTACGAAGAAATGGCGGATAGCTATGACGCAAAGATTGATCATAAGCCGCATAATGCCTATTACGACAGGCCGAACACACTCAAGCTCATCACGGACCCAAAAGGAAAATCGATTCTGGACGCTGCTTGTGGTCCGGGAAAGTATGCGGAAATACTCATCGCCCAGGGTGCTCTCATCACCGGATTTGATATGAGTCCACGCATGGTGGAGTTGGCGAAAAGGCGCAATAAGGGAGCGGGAGATTTTTTTGTACATGATCTGAGCGAACCATTGACGGCCCTGAAGGATGCTACATACGATACCGTGCTTTGTGCCCTGGCCTTGCATTATATCGAAGATTGGAACGCAACAATGCGTGAGTTCTGCAGGGTGTTAAAACCCGGGGGGCATCTCGTGATTTCTATCGAGCACCCATTTTTTGAATATAACTATTGGAAGTCAACCCGATATTTTGATGTGGAGCCGGAGAATTGCACATGGAAGGGATTCGATAAACCCATAGAGGTGCATAACTTCAGGAGACCACTGGAAGCTTGTATCATGCCCATTGTAAGTAATGGGTTTTACATCGACAGTATCATTGAGCCAAAGCCTGTAGAGGAATATAAACTCGCAGACCCTGAGAATTATAAAAAACTCATGGAGTTTCCCGCATTCATGTGTATCAGAGCAATACGTAAACCAAATTAATAAAGAAATGAAACACCTTCTGCCAATATTGATAATCAATATTGTATTTGTAATTTTGTCCTGCCAGCCCAAAAATGCAAATCACAACGAAACGATTGAAACCCTTGAACAATTTTCAGAACTTCAATCTATTATTGACTCCGACGAGGACAAATTATGGGTGGTCAATTTTTGGGCGACAACCTGTCCGCCATGTATCAAGGAGATGCCTCACTTTAAAGAGCTCGAAGAAAAGTATCGGGATGAGAATCTGAGAATATTGCTCGTGAGCCTGGACAGGGCAAAGGACCTGGAATCCCGTGTATACCCTTTTGTAAAGAAGCATGAGATCAGTCCGGAAGTATTTCTCCTCGAGGATCAGAATTATTCTGCATGGACCGATGAAGTCGACCCGTCGTGGTATGGTGCTCTGCCGGCAACATTAATCATACAAGGAGAAAAGAGAAATTTTAAATTTGGCATCTACTCTACGTATGACGAGCTTCAGGATGATGTAGAAAAGGTAATGGGTGATGAATGATAAGTATTTTCAATCTTCGGGATTGCCAGGTATGATTGTAATTGAAGAATACAGTGTATAGTTATGATGCAAGTGTTTGAAGACCTGAAAGTAATTGAATTGGCAAGCGTGTTGGCAGGGCCTGCGGTAGGGATGTTTTTTGCGGAACTAGGCGCTGAGGTGATAAAGGTAGAAAACAGGAAAGGCGGGGGAGACATGACGCGCAAGTGGAAGCTGCCGGAAGAGTCAGGCGAGAGTAATGTTTCTGCATATTTTTCATCAGTCAATTATGGCAAGAAATATATCGCCAGGGATTTTTCTGTAGAATCTGATCGCATGGATGTCCATGAGTTAATTAAAGCGGCCGACATCGTCATCGCCAATTTTAAAAAGGAAAGTGCCGGGAAATTAGGAATGGATTACAAGACTCTCGCAGACCTGAACCCTTCGCTGATCTATGCACAGATAGATGGATTCACTTCAAATCCGCACAAGGTGGCATTTGATGTTGTGCTGCAGGCCGAAACGGGATTTATGGGAATGAGCGGCTTTGCTGATCGGGATCCTGCAAAAATCCCCGTGGCATTGATTGACATCATTGCCGCACATCAATTAAAGGAAGGAATACTCATCGCATTATTAAAAAAACAAGATGATGGAAGCGGGAGCTTTGTGAACGTGTCTCTCGAGGAGGCTGCCCTGGCGTCACTAGCCAATCAGGCCAGCAATTATTTAATGGAAGGGCATATTCCGCAACGCATGGGAAGCTTGCATCCGAACATTGCTCCGTATGGTGAGATTTTTTCCACAATGGACGGGGCTCAGGTTGTACTTGCTATCGGAACGGATCAGCAGTTCAAGGCATTATGCGATATACTGAAATGTACACACCTTTGCGACGATGACAGCTATGCAATCAATACACAACGCGTGATACACAGAGTGGAATTAAAGAGGATATTGAGTGGATATATTGAAAATTGGGAGCTTGATAAGTTAATGCATGATTGTGAGGGGCATAAAATTCCAATTGGTCAAATCAAGGATTTGAAACAAGTACTATCGACCCCTGTAGCACAGGACATGATTTTAAAGGAAGATATAGAGGGAAGGGATACGATGCGTATGCGTACTGTCGCTTTTCATATTTCATCCAACGATTAAAGAGGATATTATTAAAATGGCTGTGAAAGGACAAAAAACCCGCAGACTCGCCGCTGTCATGTTTACTGACATCGTGGGATATACGGCATTGATGCAAAGAGACGAAAATGCAGCTGCCGCAGTGAGGGCAGTCCACCGCAAAGAATTTGAGCATCAGCATGAAATTTATAATGGAGAAATACTACAATATTATGGAGACGGCACATTAAGTGTTTTCCAGAGTGGTGTAGAGGCAGTTGAATGCGCCGTGGCAATTCAGAGAGCATTAAATCAGGGTGAGCCTGTACCATTGCGCATTGGATTGCATATGGGAGACATTGTGTTTGACGGGACAGAAATCTATGGTGATGGGGTGAACATGGCTGCTCGAATTGAGGGCCTGAGCGTGGCGGGAGCAATATTACTTTCCGGAAAATTAAACGAAGAACTTAAGAACCATCAACAAATATCGACAGTTTCACTGGGAAGTTTTGAATTAAAAAATATTGCGCATCCCGTGGAGGTTTTTGCAATATCCAATGAGGGAATAAAAGCGCCTTTACGGTCAGAACTTCGCGGAAAACAAACAATGCAAGCCCGGCAAACCAAAGCGATAGCGGTATTGCCTTTTGTAAATATGAGTTCCAATCGGGACAACGAGTATTTTAGTGATGGGATGACTGAAGAAATTATCAATGCCTTATCTAAAATAAAGGGGCTGAAGGTGACTTCCAGAACCTCGTCATTCTTTTATAAAAACAAGGATATTCCAGTACCTCAGATTGGCCGGGAATTAAATGTGTCTACAATCCTGGAAGGCAGTATTCGATTGTCGGGAAACAAGATGCGTATCACTGCACAGTTGATCGATGTCAATGATGACTTTCACTTTTGGTCTGAGACCTTTGATCGGTCGATGGACGATATATTTGCGGTACAGGATGAGATAAGTCTGCTCATAGCGGATAGGTTGCGCGAGCATATCGGGCATTTTGATATAGGGGACCACCTGGTGGATACGCCTGAAATTCCTGTTGAGGCTTACAAAAAGTACTTGCGGGGCAGGTATTATTTGCTAAAAATGAACCGGCTGGAGGTGGATAAGGGCATTGCAATGATGGAAGAGGTCATCGCTGAGCAGCCTGATTTCGCATTGGCCTATTTAGGCGTACATCAAGGTTATACGGTGCTCGGAACGATGGGGCTGATCCCTGCCGATCAAGCCTTTGCTGCCGGGCAGCCATTTTTGGACAAGGCCATCGAGTTAAACGAAGATCTGCCAGAATCGCAGCTAAACCTCGCCTGGACAAGCTTTTTACAAAAATGGGATTTGCCTGGCACCTATAGGCATTTGAATAAGTCTTATGAGCTTCGGCCTATTGTTGATTATTACCAGACGATGGTGGTTACATTGACAGCGGATGGAAAATTGACAGCGGCTTTAAAGTATATTGAAACGGCACTTCAACTCGATCCCTTTTCTGCGATAAACCACCACCTGAACGGGTTTATTTTTTACCTGCAGGAAGAGTACGCAGAAGCGATTGCCTGTTTTAAAAAGGGTATCGAAATACAATCAGATTTTAGCATTTCCAGGTTGTATTGGGGAGAGGCATTATTGCTCATGGGACGCAAGGCAGACGGGCTTTCTTACTTCAAGCAACTGCCAGAAGATG
>QMOR01000194.1 GCA_003648285.1 Bacteroidota bacterium | reverse complement strand
TTTTGAGTGTACCTGAAGCTTGCGATAGATATTTTTAATGTGGGACTGCACGGTGTGCATTGAGATCTGCATCCTGTCGGCTATCATTTTGTATGAAAGGCCGTCGGTAAGTAATTGGACGACTTGCTGCTCTTTACTCGTCAGCTTTTGATTGCTGGGTTGAGGGGCGAAATACGAAATGACTTTCTTGGCAATTGCGGGCGACATCGCAGCCTTTCCATCATGAAGATCCAAAATTGCCACCCTTATGTGATCAAGCCGGGTATTTTTTAATAAATAGCCAGAGGCACCTGCACAAAAGGCCTTGAAGACACGCTCCGCATCATCAAAAACACTGTACATAAGGATTTCTGTATCTGGCAGTATCTCCTTCACCTTCCGAATTGCCTCCAGTCCGCTGAGACCGGGCAAACCGATATCTTGTATCAAGACGTGTACTGTGCATCCTGGAGCATATGATTCAAAAAAATGCTCAACAGAATGACATTGCATACTGCAAGTCATATCCACCTGCGCATTGAGGTATTCACTTATCAATGAACGAATGTGGGCGTCGTCCTCAACAATTGCAACCTGAATTTTATTTGACATGGCGTAAAGTTATATCCTCTTCAGAAGGTATCCTATCACATGTTTGTGGGTTCATTTCCTCCTTTCTTCTCAAAGACTGCGTGACAACATCAGTTTGATCTCGAACTCTCTATCCACATATCCGTGGGTCAGGCTCCCACCCAACCGCTCGGCCCTCATCACTAGATTACTGAGTCCATTTCCATCAGCTTTTGAATTCTCAGATTGTGATGATGTACTATTCCTGATGATCATTGTGAAACTGTGATGATCATTATTGATAACTGCCGATGCTGTGTCACCCGTGCTATGTTTCGAAACATTATTGATGGCTTCTTTAAAAATCAGGTAGATATTCCTCTTGTCCAATGGCTTAAGGAGTTTGTCAGAATTGATGCCATGAACATTGAATTCAAAAACGATGTCCCGAGGTCGTAGCGTCTCATACGCGTAGGCTTCCATGCGCGCCAAAACAGCCTCCCAACGATCGCTGCTCATATCCACAGACCACACGAGATCACGCAACCTCACAATTGAGTTGTCCACGACATCGCCGATCCTGCTTATCGCTTCCTTATGCTTTCCTGTCAATTGAAGCTCCAATAATTGAGTTTGCAATGAAATCCTGGTCAGTGAAGTCCCTATTTCATCATGCAAGTCACTCGATATGCGCGATCGGGTTTGTTCTTCTTTCCGCAACAAATTAAGTCTGTATTGATAGAGCAGATAAACTGTAGAAAACATTATAATAACAATGCATGATATAAACCACCAGGACTTATAAAATATCTGCTTCACAACCAGGTTTATTTTTAACGACTCGGCACTTTCATTTCCATTCACATCTGACGCTGAGACCAACAATTGATAATTTCCCGGTGCGAGTTGTCGCAATCGAATAAAATGATTTCTTCCTAAATCTTGCCAATCCTGATCTATCCCTTGCAACTTGGTTCGATATCGATACGAACCACTTCCAATATAAGAGGGTACGGCAAACTCCAACTGGACATAATTGTCAAAAGGGGTCAGGACAATTTTATCCAGATTCTTCAAATCAAACTCCTTTGTGGACAATGTATTTGTTTTACGGTTGTAGGTTTGAACGGAGGTGAGCATTACTTTAAGGAGTGCGGATTGGCCGACAATTTTTCGCGGGTCAAACCTGATCAGTCCATTAAACGTACCGATATACAACATCCCTCCATCGGCCCTGTGTGAAGCCAGGTAGTTGAATTCATTGTGCGGCAATCCGTCATTAACAAAGTAACTGTTGAATCTCATATTTGATTTATCCAATCTTGATAGACCACGATAAGTACCAATCCATAAATTACCGTCAAGGTCCTCAGTCATGGAGGCGATCAGGTTGTTCGGGAGTCCGTTGTTCACGGTAAAAATGTCAATTACACCGGTATTTCTATCGACACGATTCAACCCACCGCCTAGAGTCCCGATCCAGAATATATCTCCGCTGTCTTGCACAATAGAGTTCACAAAATTGCTTGAAAGTGCAGGGTCCGAGTTTTCGCTGTAATGCGCGATGAGCGATCCGGTTGAATCAAAGATAACCAGCCCGTTTCTCCCTGTGCCGAATACAAAAGAACGATCCTTGCCCTGTTGAAATACGCGGTTGTCGCCCCCGGACAACAGGTGCTTGTGCGACAGTTCAATCGTCCGGAAACTAAAGTCACTCAAGGTGACGATCGTGATGTTGCGATTTGCATCCACATAAAACAGATGACCTGAACCATCAATGAAGTATTGATTGTAATAACCTGAAGCTGCAGCGAGGGGCAATTCACGTCTGGAAATAGATTGGTCCTTTACATTGTAGATACTTAATTGAGGTGTGCCACTTTTAACGTGATACAACAAGTCTTGATATTTGAGAAACAAGCCGGTACCCGGAATATCGTTGAATAAGACAGTGGTATCAACCCCATGCCGGTCATCAAATTTGAGTTTGACCATGGATCGGGTTGCCTGGGTAATTCTGCAGATAAATGTACTTGAGTCAGCCCAGGGGATGATCTCCCTGAACTGAATATTTTGCTTGTCGGGACCTGCCTGCAATACCTTTTGAAAAGAATTACGGCTTTCAGCGATTTTCAATAATCCGATTTCCGTGCAGAGCCAAGTAATACTTTCGCTGTCCTCAAAAATATGGTGGATCTCAGGCCGCAATCCATCGAAGGGTGGCTCATCGTACATATCCACCATTTGTGTCTCAATATCTATGGAGGCGATCATATTCTGACATGTCAAAAACAAACGGCCGTTTCGTTCGAAATGCACACTCGATAAGATCTCGCACTGCATATCCACTTCCATTACCCTCTCAGGACCGGCACCGGAATCAGAGATGCGATCTATCACACCGTCGCTACGCACAATGAGCAATCCGTGATCTCGATGAAAAACAATGCGATATATCAGTCCAGACACATACGAGGCAAATGGATACGATATAGTCTGCGTGCCAGTCGAAGAAATGCGCAAGATCTGATTTTCGGTCATGTTCATGAGCCATAGCACTCCTGATGGACCATTGGCATACGACCTGAGCATTGTTGACGCCATCGGTGTCCCATTTGGAATTTGGTATTCCAATAAGTGGCTCCAACTCGTATCCACCAGATGAAATGATGTGCTCTCGTCAGAACTTGTCACCAGTAAAATATCCGGTTGATCTTGTTTTTGAATCATCCGTATGAGGACGTTAAAGCCCTGGGACATGTTTTCAGGATATGAGTGTTCCTGCGTTTGACCAGTCATCATATTGAAAGCGAACAGGTCTTTTTTCTCAGACACCAAAAGAATGGAATCACTCAATTGAATCGCCGTATTGACATTACTCACAGGAACATGATGGGTCGTGTCAAACTTTGTAAATCGAGTAATTTTATGCCCATCGTACTTTTCGATATCTGAGGAGACAAGCCATAGAAATCCGTCAGGATCTCTTGTTGCAAATTTGATGACCCGGTTAGAAAGTCCATGATCGACGGACCAAAGCTCCATATCGAGGTTCCCTTGTGCTTCACTTGTACTATACGCGCAGAGCAACCCTAGCAGAATTAGGCACGTGCTCATCCACGACATGAGGTGTAATGGGGTATCCCATACCTCAACGCCACGAGCTGGGCTTGTAGCTAATCGTGTACTGCATGTAACCATTGATCCAAATACTATTAAAGGATTATAATACGAAAACTCTCAGGTTGAATGGTCATGGTTCTAGTTTTAATGACCCTTGATGATCATCCAGCAAAGCACCAACAGGTGCTTCTAATGCACCAGAAATCCTGCATGAGGACCTGACCTATTTGATCACTTGTAACAGTCTCGACGGCTTTTTGACGAGGTAATTAGTTGAGATGATAAGAGCGGGGAGACCTCACATCCCATATTCCTATCCAAGCTACTTGAGCGTATCCCATCTTGACTTGACACCATCCAGGGCGTCCTCCAAAATATCGACCGCCTCTATTGTCTGTTTCGGTATCGTCGCATCCGCGCCCTGCAGCAAATTCAATACAAACAAGAATTTATGCTGAAGTCCAGCCACCGTTTCCTGATCAATCGGGCTCTCGCGGATACTGCCGTACATCGTATCCGGATTGCCGGGTGCGCCATTACCTCTGAGTGCTTTTATTGCATTTGATGCGTTGCTCATTTGATCGATCGCCTCGCGAATCGTTTGTAATTCGTGATACGCATCATAGCACCGCATACTCATCTCACTTTGCTTTTTCAGGTCTGCGGTCGATGTCTTTACGCGTGGGTCCATACGTACGGTAAGCGCCTTTTCCGTAGCCTGCCCATCTACTGTCAAGCGCACGATGTATTGGCCAGGCAGTACAAACGGTCCAAATGGCCCACTCGGCGTATTCTTATACACCGCTGCAATTGAAAATTGCCTTCTGGCACCTCGGGGTGGTTCATGCCGTAAATTCCAGATGAATCTGTGATGACCAATACTCGCACCTAACTTTTGCTCTGGCCTCATCCAATATGTCGGATGTGGTAACGTCGTCGTATCAATATTTTCAGCTGGACTGTCGCTTCTATAGGTTCGAATCACCTCGCCGTCGCTGTCCAGAATCTCAAGCGTCACGAGACTGGCATCCTCGTTGAGCTGATAATCCAATATGGCACCATCAGGAGGATTCTCCCCCGTTGGTTCTTCAGGTGGCAATGGTGTGTCGCTAAACATATTGTCGCGAACGCGTGTGGCACGGGGTGGCTGAAATAAAAATGCGCTGGCAGATTGCGCTTCCTGCATCTCTCGCAGAGGCGCGATATTGTCCAGAATCCAAATCGATCGGCCATGCGTCCCGACGACAAGGTCATCTTCGTGAATGACCAGATCCCGCATAGAACTGGCTGGCATATTGTTGCGTAGGGATTGCCAGTTTTCGCCTTCGTCGATTGAAAAATATACTTCCCGTTCTGTACCCGCATACAACAATCCCTGTTTCTTCGGATCCTCCCTCACGACGTTGACGGACCCGCTTGGATTCATGCCATTCGTGATCAGGTCCCAAGATTTTCCACTGTCTTTGGTGCGATATACGTAGGGTGTCATATCGTCCTTTCGGATGGCATTGATAGCGATGTACGCTGTGCCTTTATCAAAATGACTTGCGTCTATTTGTGAGACCTTGTCCCAGGACGTCATTGCCGGGGGCGTCACTTCTGTCCAGTCTTGCCCACCATTTGTCGTGATGTGCATCCGTCCATCATCGGTGCCTGCCCATATCGTATTGACGTCGAGCGGTGAAGGGCCCACGGCATAGATCACGCCTCTTCTGGCCATTGTCTCCAAGGCTTCTGTTTTATAGTGTCCGACACTCGCCGGCACTTCCGGCTGCTCGTATGTCAGGTCGGGACTGATGACCTCCCAGTCTTGCCCTCCATTCATTGTTTTCCAGAGCACATTGGTTGCAAATAGCAGCATGCGATCGTCAGCCGGATGAAACATCAATGGCATGGTGCGCACAAAACGGTATTTGCCAGACCGCACGGATTCCGGCGCGATATTTTGCGACTGACCGGTTTTCTTATCAAATCTCATTACCCGTCCGCCGTAAAGAATGTCCGGGTCTTTTGGATCTGCCGCGATATACGCATACTCATCTGCCCCTGCGCCCATAAACTCCCTAAAGCTGATCTGGCCTCCATTGCCCCTGGAGGCAATCCCGATCGCCCCACTCTCCTGCTGGCCACCATACACCCAGTATGGAAAGGCATTGTCGGTAGACACGTGATAGAGTTGTGTTGTGGGCTGGTTATACCAGGAGCTCCAGGTTCTACCGGCGTTGACCGTCACTACGGCACCCTGGTCCGCAACGAATAACATGATGTCCGGGTTGATCGGATTGATCCAGATGCGGTGGTAATCGTCGCCACCCGGTGCGCCTTTTAATGCCATCCAAGTCTTACCGCCATCGGCCGAAGTATAGGACGCGATGTTTCCCACATACAATCGATCCGGGTCTTTGGGGTGTACTTTTATCTCGGCAAAGTCTCCTCCTCTACCCCAGAGCCTGTGGTCGCCATGCAGGAAAGTCCAACTTTCTCCGGCATCGACACTCTTGTAGATTCCTGCATTTTCACTGGCATCGACAACTGCAAACATCAGGTTAGAATTACTCGGTGCGATGGCCACGCCTATGCGTCCGAGCCCCTCATCAGCAGTCGGTAGCCCTTCGGTCAGTTTTCGCCAATGTTCTCCGCCATCTGTTGATTTGTAAAGCCCGCTGTTCGGACCGGAAAACTTGGCG
>QMOR01000193.1 GCA_003648285.1 Bacteroidota bacterium | reverse complement strand
TTACCATACGTCCTTACATCGATGTTTACTGGTCCGAGTTTGACCTGACCGATTTCAATGCTGGCTTGAATGGACCCGACTCACCGGCCGATACACCTCTCAAGGAGACATTTGCGTCGTGGGGAATTAGTTTTATTCTTTATAATGGGCCACAGGGGTATAGATAACTCCTCCACTCCTAAGCGAAGGCGGAATTTACAATTTCTGCCTGTTTTTGGTCGTGTGCTGCTTTGAAGCCGGTGGCTGGTGATGCGCTTGCTTTGCGTCCGATGACCTCCAGGTTGTCCAGGGCAAGGATTTCTTTGATATACGTCCATGCGCCCATATTTAATGGCTCTTCCTGCACCCATACCCAGTCCAGACCATTGTATTTCTGTTGTATATCGTGCAAGGCCGTCTCGGGAAACGGATAGAGCTGCTCGATCCGGAGGATGGCTACGTCTGTGATCTTATTCTCTATCCTGTGCTTCAATAGATCATAGTATATCTTCCCCGTACAGAACAAGACTTTTCTTGGATTTGTCACTTCGTTATCATCGTAATACTCATGAAACTTGCTTTTGCCGACAAACTCACTGAGGTCAGACACGCACATCGGGTGACGCAGCAGGGATTTTGGTGACATGATGATCAGTGGCTTGCGGAATGGTCTGTGGAGCTGGCGCCGCAGGGCATGAAAAAGGTTTGCGGGCGTCGTGATATTCATTACCGCCATATTGCCCTGTGCACATGACTGGAGAAACCGCTCAAGGCGGGCACTGCTGTGCTCCGGCCCCTGCCCTTCGTACCCATGAGGCAGCAGAAGTACCAGTCCACTCATTCTCCGCCATTTGCTTTCTGCAGCTGACAAATACTGGTCGATGATCGTTTGTGCTCCATTGTAAAAATCCCCAAACTGTGCTTCCCACAACACGAGTGTATTGGGACTTGCCAGGGAATAGCCGTACTCAAATCCCAAAACGCCAAACTCAGACAAGAGGGAGTTGTAGATCATAAACTTTCCCTGCTTTTCACTCAGGTCACTGAGTCGATTGTACTGCTCATTGGTCGTACTATCGTAGAGGATCACATGTCGATGAGAAAACGTACCTCGTTTGACATCCTGCCCGCTCATGCGCACATCATTTCCCTCCATCAGGAGTGACCCGTACGCCATCAGTTCGGCCATAGCCCAATCCAGCGTATTATTTTCGAGCAGTTTCTTTTTCCCTTTATTCAACCGGTGGAATTTCCCCAGGGGTACAAAATTCTCAGGTACTGTCATGAGGTTTTGAATGATGGCGTCTCGTTGCTTCGCGGGAATACCCGTGGCCGGCGAGACTTCAAGTTCCTCCTTGCTGACATTCTTCTTCATTTTTTTCCACTCCAATTCGGAGTCCTGATACTCGTATGGCAGGGGATGTTCTTTAACAAGGTCAAGCCGCTTTTGCAGATCGGACCAAAACGACTTCTCAAATCCATCTGCAATTTCCTTGTGCAGATCGCCACGCTGAGCTAATTGCCTTGCGTATACAGTCCGTGGATCTGGATGATTCTTAATGATATCATACATTTCAGGCTGCGTAAATTTCGGATCATCTCCTTCATTATGCCCATGCCGTCTGTAACAAACCATGTCTACAAAGACGTCATTGTTAAATTTCTGACGGTATTCCAATGCTAGTTTGACGGCAAAAATCACAGCTTCCGGATCGTCACCATTGACGTGAAAAACCGGTGCCTGAATCAAACTGGCAACACCTGTACAATACGTCGACGAGCGCGCATCATCAAAATCAGTAGTAAACCCTATTTGGTTGTTGATGACAAAATGCAAGGTACCTCCGGTGTAATATCCATCCAATTGGCTCATCTGCACCACTTCATACACAACTCCCTGTCCTGCCACAGCCGCGTCACCGTGTATTAATATTGGCAGGATGCGATCATAATCGTGGTCATACATGATATCCGCCTTTGCTCGGGCAAACCCCTCGACCACAGGATTGACAGATTCGAGATGAGAAGGATTTGGGACAAGTTTCAGGTGTACTTTTTTACCATGCGGTGTTTCCACTTGTGATGAAAACCCAAGATGATACTTCACATCTCCGTCTCCAAAACTCAGGTCTGGAATGGCAACACCCTCGAATTCGTTAAAAATCTGCTCGTACGTCTTCCCCATTGTGTTGGCGAGAACATTCAAACGTCCCCTGTGCGCCATTCCAATGATAAACTCTTCCACACCTGCATCGGCCGCATCCGTAATAATGGCGTCGAGTGCTGCAATCGTTGTCTCTCCACCCTCGAGTGAGAACCTCTTCTGCCCTACATATTTTGTATGGAGGAATCGCTCAAAAATCACGGCACCATTGAGCTTTTCGAGGATACGCTCTTTCGTTTCCAAATCGAGACCAAATCCCGGTTTGAGGTTTCGGTATTCAATCTTCTCTCTAAGCCACTTGCGTTTGGTGTTGTCTTCGATATGCGCAAATTCAAAGCCAATATTCCCTGAGTATATCCTGTGCAGGCGCCCCAATATCTCCGATAGCGGTGCGCACTCCATGCCGATTGTCATTCCAGCCGTAAAATTCTCGTTTAGATCGCTTTCAGTCAGGTTGTAATCTTCAAGGTCCAATTTAGGCTTGCGATCCCTACGGGTGCGAATTGGGTTAGTTGTTGACAGGAGGTGCCCCCTTGTACGATAACCGTGGATAATAGACAGGACATGAAACTCCTTCCTGATCGCTTCAGAGGCCGTACCGGCATCGCCTTTTGAAGCCCCATTCTCCTGTTGTGCGAATTCAAAACCCTCAAAAAACGTACGCCATCCTTCTTCCACGCTTTGCGGATCGTTGTCATACTGCTTGTAAAGAGCATCAATATATGATGGATGGGCATTGAACACGTATGAATAATCTTTCATAGTTGCTGTGGGCTTATGGATTATATATTAATTAATTTTGGCATATGTTTATCTTTCGATTAACTTACACGGTCTCAATTGCAATCAAGTATCACTATACCAGGCGCAAAGATAACGCAGTAAGCATTTGAAACAACGGAAAGTGTATTACAATCGTTATCTTAAAGAATTGTTAAATCCTAGCTGGATATCGAATCCGGATAAAGGTCGAATCACCGTACTACATTAATTTACACTATTCATATTATTCATCTAAAACACAAAAAATGAAATCGAACCGGAACAAGATTCTGAGTCTTGTCTTTGCCATGTGCTTTCTTGGCGGACAGGCCGCTTTTGCACAATTCACGGCCAGCGGAACTGTCGTTGACGAAGACCAACTACCGCTTATTGGTGTGAGCATCATAGTGCAGGGATCATTGCTGGGAACCGTCACTGACTTTGATGGTAAGTTTACGCTGGAATGCCCCAATCAGGAAGCTATACTTGAGTTCAGTTATATTGGGTACGCAAGCCTGGAGCAGCAATTTACAGCTTCACTTGGTGAAACAATAATCACCATGCCTGATGCGGTTACTCAACTGGATGAGGTAGTGATAACTGGTCTTGCGACAAGTGTTAAACGGAGCAATCTCGCAAACTCTGTGGCAAGAATAGGCTCCGCCGAGCTTACCGGTGTTACATCACAACCGACGATGGATGCCGCGATGTACGGTAAATTTACCGGGGCGGAAATCAAAGCTAACTCTGGAGCCCCGGGTGGTGGAATGTCCATACGGTTAAGAGGTGTGACTTCAATCTTCGGAGATCAACAGCCGATGTACATCATGGACGGAGTCATACTTGACAACTCAGTCATTTCGAATGGTACGAATGCTGTATCTGCCGCTGCTGGTGGAGGTAACACGTCTACAAATCAAGATGATGCCTCAAACAGAATTGCGGATATTGATCCGGAAGACATAGAATCGATTGAGATTCTCAAAGGTGCGTCCGCTGCGGCACAATATGGGTCTCGTGCGGCTGGTGGAGTTGTCATCATTACAACAAAGCGAGGCAAGGCAGGTGAAACAGGAGTTTCATTTTCACAAGTATTTGGGATGTCAACACCCACCAGACTTCTTGGAACTCGTGGATGGTCCGAACAGAAAGTAAGAGATGTTTATGGCGAAGACGAAGCACAGCGCTATCTCGCAAACGGCGAATCTGATTACGAAAAAGAACTCTATGACCGTCAGGCCTTCGCAACAACAAGCAGACTAGAAGTTTATGGGGGAAGTGAGAAAACCCAATACATGCTTGGTGGAACGTACAAGAAAAACGACGGAATTGTTGATAGAACAGGCTACGAAAAGACTTCTTTCAGATTAAACCTTGGACATAAATTTACCGATTGGTTTGATATCGGCGTGACAAGTAATTATATCAATTCCACGGCAGACAGAGGGTTTTTCAACA
This sequence comes from Bacteroidota bacterium, assembly GCA_003648285.1. Lineage (GTDB taxonomy): Bacteria > Bacteroidota > Bacteroidia > Chitinophagales > Saprospiraceae > B8-G4. Next base: position 2,090 of record QMOR01000193.1, on the reverse strand, counting down.
ACGGGAACAATAACAACACGATTGGTTATGCTCTGGCTTTTACCAGACCGTGGGATGATCTGCATCCTGATGCAGACGGTAACTATCCTGCGAATCCAAGAGTTGGGTCAAATGTACTGGAAACGGTTGCCAAAATAACAAATCGTGAAGAGGTGAGCCGATTCATTGGTGGTGCCAGAGCAAATTTTAAGCTTATTACGACGGATAAGCATAGTTTAAAGGCAGTCGGCTTTATCGGTCTCGATAAGTACACTTTGAGAACGACATCCATCTTTCCACAGGATCTCACATTCTATCAAGATCCTACAAGTCTTGGAGGAGTTTCAATTCAGGGAAATACTGTCAATTCAATCAGGACATTGGAGGCCGTTCTTGTACACTCGTGGTTCATGGATAATTTTTCGCTTAGAACCCAGGTCGGTGTTCAGCAAATTGATGTTGATTTAAACACCTCAATCAGTACTGCAACTGGTCTTAATGGTTCACAAACAAATCTCGACCAGGCAGCGTCAGTTTCTGTATATCAAAACATTCAGCCTCAGCAAGACAAAGGATTTTTTGCACAGATAGAGGGGAATTGGGATGACAAGTTAATTGCAACCATAGGAATCAGAGGGGATAAATCCTCAAACAACGGTGATGCAAACGAATTGTACTATTATCCAAAAGCAAATTTGGCTTTCAATTTACATGAGTTCGATTTCTGGAGTTCAGATTTCGTGAATAACTTGAAATTTCGTGTGGCGTATGGCGAAGCGGGTAGATTTGCTAATTTCGGCGATCGTTTTAACGCCTATGATGGTACTCTTATCCAACTAAATTCAGGCCTTGAAACAAACACTCTCCGAGGAAATACAGAAGTGGGTCCTGAACGGCAGAAAGAAATAGAGTTTGGATTTGATTTAGGGTTCTGGGATCACAGAGTCGGACTTGACTACACATATTATATCAAGTCGATTGAAGATTTACTGCTGCAAGCGCAAGTTCCTACATCAACAGGATATATCAACAAAGTTGTGAATGCTGGTGAACTAAAGAACAATGGTATGGAAATCGGATTGACGATCAATCCTGTCCGCAGGACAAATTTTGATTGGTTTACACGATTAGGGTTTTGGACGAATGACTCGGAAATCACAAAACTGGACATTCCTGCCTTTAACCTCGGTGGTTTCGCCGCTAGCCTCGGGCAATATCGCATTCAGCAAGGGCAATCAGCCACACAAATCGTCGGAACATTTAATCGGGAAGATTGTGAAACTGGTGATTGTAGTGATTTGGATCCTGATGGAGATGGCTTCAGAGTTTATGGGAATGCAGAGCCTGACTTCAATTTGACATGGTCAAATGATTTCAACTTCTATAGATTCACATTTTCATTCCTGCTTCATTATAAAGGTGGTGGCCACGGGATAAACCTTTCAACGTTTCTCTATGATTTGGCTGGCACAACATGGGATTATGACGATACAAACCTTGATCCTACTGGTGCTGATGTAAATGGAGACTATCGACTGGGTGTTACTGGTGCATCTCCCTGGATTGAAAAAACTCAATATTTGAAGTTAAGGGAAGTCGGACTTTACTATACTTTTCCAAGGTCATCCTTGAATGACAATGCGACTATCAAAATTGGTTTCTCAGGAAGAAACCTGATCAATATATTCGATTACAACAGTTACGACCCTGAAGTTTCAAATTTTGGTGGAAATGTGTTGGCAAATGCAGTTGAGGTAACACCTTATCCTTATGCCAAGACATTCAATTTTCACTTTAATGTTACATTCTAAACATTCAAAGAATCAAACATGAAATATTTAAATAAACTATTTATAGCATTGGCTTTAATCATGACTGCACAGGCGTGCGACATTGATACAGTCGATAATCCCAATGCACCAACTGCAGAAAGTTTGCTCGATGGAGCAACACTTGCAGATCTTAGATTACTGGCGCATGGTGTTGAGTCCGCGATCAGGAACGACATGAGTTTTCACTACCAGACAGTTAGTATTGTCGGTCGTGAATACTACGATCTGAACGGTATTGATCCGCGGTATACAAGTGAGCTTCTTGGAAAAAATGGCGAG
>QMOR01000192.1 GCA_003648285.1 Bacteroidota bacterium | reverse complement strand
CCCTTGTTGCGTCATTGCCACAATTGGGACGACAAGCACGATGGCCGTAGATCCTATCCTGACGATCTCAGAAATTTGCCAATCGCACGATATCTGGTTACATGTCGATGCGGCCTACGCAGGTTCCGCCCTGATCCTGCCCGAGTACAAGTGGATGGCGGATGGTTGCGCTCAGGCTGACAGCTTTGTATTTAACCCGCACAAATGGTTATTCACAAATTTCGATTGCACCGCTTACTATGTCAAAGATGCACGCCATCTGATAAAGACCTTCGAAATACTGCCCGAATACCTCAAGACTCAAACCCGTGGCCTTGTCAATGATTACCGCGATTGGGGAATCCCCCTCGGGAGGAGATTCCGCGCATTAAAACTATGGGTGGTCATGAGGAGTTATGGCGTAGCTGGTATGCAGGAGACGCTTCGCAAGCATATCAAACTCAATAATTACTTCGCCAGCGAGTTGGTGAAGCAAGGCAGTTTTGAATTGATATTCGAGCCATTTCTCAACTATTCCTGCTTCCGGTATCATCCAATTGAATTTCAAGATGAGGAAGAACTCAATGATCTTAATCGAAAACTACTGCTTCTGTTAAATGCATCTGGAAATGTCTATTTGACACATACCATCGTGCATTCTAAATATGCAATACGCGCCTTGTTCGGTCAGACCTATGTCGAAAAAAGACACGTTGACGTTTTATTAAAAACGATTATGACTTGTATAAATCAATTAGGCAAATAATGTGATTGATCGCCGCAGCTTACTTTATTACTATCCCTTACTTCCTGCACATTAACAGCAGTCCGGACCACAGCAATTTTTTGCTGGCTTCGTCGCATTCACCGTGATACTGTATATCCCAATATCGGTTGAGAGGAGCAGCGCCTTCTCCTCGTCATTGAGGTAGGCGTCGAGAAGTTCATCTGTCATTTTAATCTCCCGCTCCTTTACGATTTTGACATCTTCAAAACCTGCTGCATGTACAATGTCAATGTATTCTTCTCTGTCAATCGCACCACTCACACAACCCACGTACAATTCTGCCTGTTCGCGAAGCTGTTGTGGCAGATTGCCCTTAACGACAACATCCGAAATAGAAAAATGCGCACCGGGCTTGAGAATCCTGAAGGTTTCTTCAAACGCACCCTTTTTGCTTGGCACCAGATTAAATACACAATTGCTCACTACAACATCTGCCGTATCATTTTCCAACGGGATACTTTCAATTTCTCCAAGATGAAATTCCACATTCTTATAGCCGAGTTTTTCTGCGTTTGCTATGGCGCGCTCATGCATGACTTCCGCCATATCCACACCTATCACGCGGCCTGTCTCGCCTACTATTGCTCTTGCAATAAATGCATCGTTCCCAGCACCACTTCCAAGATCGACAACCGTATCCCCCTCTTTAATTCCGGCGTACTCCGTCGGCAATCCACATCCCAGGTTCAGGTCGGCATCATCCACATGGCCCTCGAGGTGATCGTATGACTCGCCGATACAGGCTATGTCACTTCCTTCGCCACAACAACCCGATCTCTGTTTTGCGATTTCATTGTATTTCGCCTTTACCGTTTCTTTAATTTCAATTGAAGTCTTCATGATTTTAGCAACATTTAGTGACGCGCTTGATGCGCTCAAATAGATTATCGAATGTATTTATAAAGGTTTTCCATTTATCCTTATCCAGGCAATAGCACACACTTGTGCCCTGAATATCTCCCTTGATTAATCCTGCTTTTTTCAGCTCCCGCAAGTGCTGCGATACTGTCGCCTGCGCCAATGGCAATACTTCTACCAAATCGCCTGTGATGCAGACGTCGGTTTTCAGGAGGTGCTCGAGTATGGCGATGCGCGCCGGATGGGCGACGGCTTTTGCCAGGTTTGCTACTTCGTTTTGCTGTTTTGTGAATGCTTCTGATTTTGTTAGGCCCATTTTTTCTGGTTGTTGTCGTTGTTGTCGTTGTTGTCGTTGTTGTCGCTTTTGTCGCTTTTGTCGCTTTTGTCGCTTTTGTCGCTGCTCCTATCGGTATAATGCAATATTACGATAAAAGAAATGGTTGAAACAAACATTTGTTCATTTTTTCTTACACTTTTTTATTTCTGTCGATGGAATAGGCAAGCAGTTGGGTGCTTATTCTGCGGTCATATTGCTGTACATTTGCATCACAATCACACAGACATGGCTCAAAACATTCTGGATACAGATCAGAAAGCACTCGAGATAAATCTCGACCCGAACATCTACGGTACATTTTCCGAAATCGGGGCTGGCCAGGAGGTGGCGAGGATATTCTTTAAGGTGGGAGCGGCTGCGGGGACGATTGCCAAGTCTATGTCGGCGTACGACAAGGTGTACTCGGACGAGATCTATGGCCGCGAGCCTTCGGGACGGTACGTTTGTGCACCGAGAATCAACAAGATGCTCAATCATGAGTATACGCTCATGGAAGAGCGCCTGAAAAACCAGAAGCCGGGGACAAACTTCTTTGCCTTTGCCGATACCATTGCTGCTATCGACTTTAACCGGACGGTAAGCGGGCATGGATGGATAGGCATGCGGTTTCAACTGGAACCAGATGCGTTGCCAAATGATATCGTGCTGCACGTGCGTATGCTCGACAGGGACAGCCAGCAACAGGCGTCTGCCATCGGTATCCTGGGGGTGAATCTGGTGTATGCATGCTTCAGACTACACAACGACCCTGAGGAACTCATCAAGTCCCTCAATGACGCATTGCACGATAGAATCGTCATCGACTATATCAAACTGGATGGACCGAACTTTACAGCGGTTGACAGCCGGTATCTGGCGCTATTGCTGGTTCAGCATGGACTGACTGAAGTGGCCATGTTCGGACCTGACGGAGAGGCCATTCACGGATCCGAGTTTCTTTATAAAAAATCACTCATGGTAGCACGTGGCCACTACCGCCCTCCGACACTCGTGAGCCTGGATGCACTGCGCTCGAGCTTTCAGCAATTTAAAGATGAAGAAGATATTGACCCCAATGAGGCGCACATCATGTGTGAATTGACCCTCGAATATTTGCGTGAAGACGGCGTAATAAATAAATCAGATTTCATGGAGCGCGCCAAGGCTCTCAACGCCCTTGGAGTCAGTGTCATCGTGAGTAATTGTCACAGCCATCAGCGGCTCATTAATTACCTGTCCGAATTCAAGATTCAACGCCTCGGTCTCGTGATCGGCGCTCGTGAACTCCTGGAAATCATCAACGAAAAATACTATCAAAACAGGGATGGTCGTCTGTTGGTAGCATTTGGTGAACTCTTCACACGCAACATTAAAATATACGTCTATCCCGTGCTCACAAGCGATAAAAACCTCATGACGGGTCAGTCGCTGCCTGTACCGGACGGAATTAAATTTTTATATCAATACCTCGTCGAAAGCCAGCATATCGTCGAAGTTGAGGACTATAATGAAGATTTGTTGCACATTTTCCCGAGGGAAGTATTGCAATTGATTCAGAATGGTGAAGAGGGATGGGAAAAGTTTTTACCCTCCGTACTCGTCGATCTCATCAAGGAACATGGGATGTTTGGATGGAATGCAAAGCACAAGAAAGTCTCTGTTTAAATCAGGTTTACCAGTTACAGGCAATCAATTCTCTTTATGAATTGGACTAAAAAGGGTTTTTTGCCATCGGGGCTCATTGATGTGTTTGAGCAATGCGACATTCACAATCTCTATCAATGGACTTCTCTCCTGAAAAGCAAATGCCAAATAATCCATCAGCAGGACATTGTCTGAAATAATCAAATCGCCAGGATACACTTCATCTGCCAAATACCTGATCACTTTTGCATCTCCAACGAGGGCTTCTGTTTTTCGATCCCTGATATCCTGAATGGCCTCATCGATATCATCATATCCCGTATAATCCATCTGGTGTCGATCGAAATACTCAGATGCGGCTGAATTGTCAAGTGCGGCAAAGTCCATCTTTTTTAGGTCCTGAAATGTCACTGTCAGGGCCACTGTCGGTCTGCTCAAAATTGCTGCGGCATTGGCCGTAAACAATGAGACCATCGTGACTCCAACAAAGATCCAGGCAATGCCTACCACCCTGCCCAGAGTCGTATGCGGTACCTTATCGCCATATCCCACGGTAGAAATCGTTACAGCTGACCACCAAATCCCATCGCCGAGGTGTCGAATTTGCTTTTCCCGTTCATGAAACCTGTGTTTGCGCTCCAGAAGCCATACGATTGTGGCGCTCGCAAGCATAAATGTGCTGAGGATGAGTACAATTTTTAGCAAACTCAGCAATATTGGTTTGTAGTACGTCTCGAACTTACCGTGTATGTGGTCTTTGGCAACGACAGTCACAATGCCCGACGGTGTCACGCCATGCGAAAAATCGACCATGGTTTCCCGTTCGGGTGTGACGGTGATTGCCCCGATCGCCAGGTCAAAAGTCCCTTCCCTCACACCTGACAGAGCTTCGTCGATGTCGATGAGTGTGAAATTGTATCGCATTCCAAGATCCTCTGCTACCTCACGCCAAAGATCTACCATGATCCCCTCAAAAAATCCTTCGCTCACTGCAAATCCATATGGCGCAGCATCGACAACCGCAACTTCCAAAATAGCCTCCTCGTCCTGTTGAGGATAAGCATCACCCACGCCTATGGTGCATAGCAATATCACCAACACCCAGTTCAGAAATATGCGTGCTGAAAGAAAATCTGTTATCATGTGCGGGCAAATTATCACTTTTACCCGTCATGTCCGTTGATCTTACTCATTACGTATAAAGACATACATTGGATGTATAGAATTATTCCGTTTTTCGCACTTCTCATATGCATCGCAGGTTGCAATCAATCGCAAGCTCCGAATCAAACGAAACCCCCTGAGAATCAATCAAAAGTCATTGAGAATCAAACGAAATCCTCTGAGAATCAGAAAACTAAAGTCGAATCTTCTCGCTACACAACTGAATATATCCGCGGGTTGTTTGATCCGGCCACACACGAGGATTTCGTAATGATCGATTCCATCTATGCAGACCGTGCCGGGTTATTCCTCCGCAAAGACACCTATGCCGCTTTTCTTCAAATGCGGACTGCCGCAAAAGCCAAAGGCATCAACCTGGTAATACGATCTGCCACCCGGAATTTTGACTACCAAAAAGGTATCTGGGAACGCAAGTGGAGCGGTAAGACAAAAATCGAAAATGGCAAGGACGCCTCAACTGCCTACCCTGATCCCACAGACCGGGCACTTGCAATACTCCGATACAGCTCCATGCCCGGCACGTCACGGCATCACTGGGGCACAGACATCGATTTGAATTCATTTGACAACGAATGGTTTGCCGAGGGCGAGGGCTTGAAACTGTATAATTGGCTCGTCGAGTTCGGTCCCGCCTTTGGATTTTGTCAGCCTTATACGCCAAAAGGAGATGCACGTCCTCATGGCTATGAAGAAGAAAAGTGGCATTGGTCATACACACCGGTCTCATCACAATTGACCACACTCGCCAAATCTGCATTGAAGAATGAAATGATCAGTGGATTTGAAGGTTCGGGCACGGCAGTTGGCATTGATGTGGTCACGAAGTATGTGCTCGGTGTGGATTCGTCGTGTAAGTGAATCACGCTGTTTCACCAATGCGTACGTATGTCTCCATTTTAAACTCGTAAGGCAAATCGCTCTGCGTGTAACCAATATACCATCAAGGTGGTCGACCTCGTGTTGCATCAATTCAGACATGCCATCCCGCAGTTCCCAGTTATAACTCACTAACTTGGCACCTGATGTCCAGAAAAAAGAAAACCAAACCACAGCAGCCCTGGCAGCGCATTCCGGTACTCGCTGTGGCAATTGGCTTGATCGTGTTTCTGTGCTTTCTTCCTGGTGCGTTCTATGGTTTTATCAACATGGACGATCTCCCCCTGATTGTCAACAACACACTGGTCAACACGGCATCCCTTTTCGATTTCAAAGACATCTTTACGCGCCAATTATTCACCCCTCACTATAAACCGCTTGTATACATGACCTGGATCGTCGAACGGTCCATCTTTGGTATCAATGCAAATGTTCTGCACTTTGACAATGCTGTCCTGCACGGCATCAATAGCGCATTGGTCTTCCTGCTATCACTAAAGGTCCTTCCACGCATGTGGCCCCGACTCAAAAACGTTGTTCCCGCTGCAGTCTTTTGCGCGCTGGCCTGGGGACTGCATCCCCTTAGAATCGAATCTGTCGTCTGGGCTGTAGAGCGAAAGGATGTGCTCTTCGGCCTGTTCTACCTGCTGGCGGCCTTGAACTATGTCAAGTATCTCTCGTCAAACCGCAATTACAAATACCTGCTCATTGCCTCCTTGTTTTTCCTCCTCTCTTGTCTTTCCAAATCAATGGGTATTACCTTTTTTGCTACCGCTCTCCTGCTTGAACTCTTGTTTGACGGCATCAATGCATTCAAGGGAAAAGCCCTCATATCCAAACTTCCACT
>QMOR01000191.1 GCA_003648285.1 Bacteroidota bacterium | reverse complement strand
TAATATCACGCCTGCTGTCTCTGATACTATTAATGAAGGTATTGGGGCGGTTACACATGCCCCCAACCCTCCACAGACTGTACTGGATGTACTTGCACCCACCAACTCGATGGCAGCTTGTAAAAGTTCAAAGCCTGCCATCAGGCCATCGGCAATTGATACGGCTAATTCTCCACTTACGACAACAATTTCGGCCAGAAGAAATCCCTTATCGACAAGATATTCAGGCTCTGTCACGTAGTCAACAAAAGTCTGTCCCTGGATCGCTCCCCACTGGCCATTGTCGTCATGGAATGAAACAAAATTATTTGCATTACTCCTCGATCCGGCAATATTAATAGCTATTCCATGTGTACCTCCTCGAACAATCATGGGATAGTTGTCCTCATTAAATGATCCCTTACCAAATCTTGCAGTACCTCCAACATGCATTTGCTTGACAATTCCGACACCTCCTGCGACAGTCAGTGCACCAGAGGTGATATCATTAGATTGGTCGGTGCCATCTAAATCAAGTGTCGACATGGATGTTGGTCCTTCAAAAGTTGAAGATCCGAGTACCTTGAGATTTTCTCCTATTGTTACATTTCTCCCAATTCCAACTCCTCCAGCTACAACTAATGCACCTTGAGACGGTGTAAGCGAGTTGTATGCTGAATTGTCAAGAATAACATGCTTATTAAATGTGGCATCACCCATAGTCAGGAGTTTACCGGAAAGAAGGGTAGGACTGGAATTGTTTACAAACAATGCACTGTTCAGGTCTGTAAATCCGTCGACATTCAGTGAGGAGTTTAAATCAGTAGCGCGGTCTACCGTCAATGTGCCCGAGAGCAACGTCGGGCTTTTATTATTGACTGTGAGGCTCCCTGCTATAAATACATCGCTACCGGCAAAAACTTCACTTTCAGTTTCAATGATTCCATCGACTTTCAATGCTTTCGCAATTTTAAGATTTTCTGCAATCTCAATGTCCCCTTGGCTAAGCACCCGCAGCCGTTCTGCATTTTTGGTTACGATAACCAAGTCCACGTCATCCGTCGTACCAAGTTTGCTTAATTGACGCGCTCTTTTGTTCCCGTAAACGGTCCAGTAAGGAGATTCTATGCCACTCTCGGACCCAGTTTCCTCAACACCCGAACCATGGGACGAGTTGTTCCCATCTACGAGGGCAGCAGCAGTGGCTGCATGGAAAGCATATGGAACTGAGAGCAATCTGCTGTCGCTGATGATCGCAAAATTACCGGATGCATCATCCTTTATGGATACAGCCATATAAATATCGTTAGTACTCCATGGAATCTCATCGAAGTTCCCGTACATCGTCTGACCTTCACCAACGGCCAGGGTAAATAGTCCGAACTTATTAGTCACAACCTGGTGCAACTCTTTGTACTCAGATTTTAATGCGGGATCGGCATTGTGCAAGCTTATACTCAAAACAATTTCTTGATCGGCTAGTACTTCCCCTGATAGATCACGTGCAACCGCCTGATATTTCATTCCCTGGGGAACAGTCTGGGCATATCCGAACTGTATAAGGAAGAGACATAGAAGTGATAGTATAGATAACTTTTTCATGTTAGTTGATTTTCATGGTAAAGGAATTATTGAATTTTGGCTATTTTGTATGCTTTAATCATCTTGCCGTTCTCTTCTCTGAATTGAAGTAAATACATTCCTGAAGGGAGAAACCTGAGATCCAATTCTGTGGTTATTATTGTTGGGTCGATCTCTGTACTCATCACGAGTTTGCCAGACAGATCTGAGATATGTAATAATATTTCCGCTGGATCACTTGATTCGACGGTTACTTTTAAAATAGCTGTTACGGGATTAGGGTGTGCCGTGATTTTTATATCACCTGCTGCTGAGTTTTGTGTGTATTCAGTTTCCAGAAAATCGACTGGAGTTTCAAGAATTGCAACAAATAATACAGGCTGATGAAATCCCTCGGTATAGATTCGGTTTCTGGCATGTATTGTATTAATGGCAATCTCGCCCAGGGTCCATTCCAACGATAAAGACGGTCCATATGAAACATCTCCGGATGGTGAGATCACAGACGGACTTAGGTTTTGTGCATGTGTAAAAGTGAGAACGCCCAGTCCGAGGACTATAAAAAGTAATCTTAGTCTCATAGTTAAGCAGTATGAATGTCAAAGAATAAAATCTACAGGGCATCGGACGACGCCATCAGCGCAAGAAGCGATGCCCTGCGCGAATTGTGTAGCTATGTCAACTGATTGGTAGAATCAATGATTATCCAAGCCTATGGGGTAGCATGGGTGTATTTTGCCGCTCAAGGTATCCGGAGACAATGACTGGAGTCATATACGCGGATCGTTATTCTTGTGTGGACATTCCACCAATAAATCAACCCGATACCGCTACTTATAAATGAAAATGTCGGGGCATTCTAATGAACGCACATCAACCAAAGCTAAAATGAATGAACTTGTTCATCGCATTGATTTTTCTGTGAAAAATCGATTCATATCTGCACATTGTAACAAATATCATCGTCAAAAACAATGATCTTGATCATAGCGGTGATTTATTTTTTAACTAAATAATATTCGGGAATGTGTTTTTTCTCATTGTCGCCAATCTGCTATAACAGATTCCTGATATCGACGAAAATTGGAAATTTGGTTATCAACAGCATCTATTGTTATACAAATGCAACAGACATCATTTCGCAGCATCAGTTCAGGCTATATCGTCTTTAACGTAGTCATAACATTTTAGCAGCGTTTCTATTCCGCCGATCGTATTAGTATGCAGAAATGAGCCGGAACCACTCTCAGCCGGCGCTCATCATTTCTGTCATAAGCGTGCACCAGACCACGCAGCCTGGATTACTTACTTAATTAATTATTAATTAAAACGTTATTGGTATGAAATTTTACCATTGGGCTGCTGGAGCAGTCTGTCTTGCTTTAATGGCTACGAGTTGCCATGAAGCTCCTATCGGCGAAGACTTTGCCGATATCAATTACAAAGCGAAGGGGGCGTTAGCGTCACCAGGTAATGTGCAGGTCGGATTTTTTGACCTGGCAGATCCTGACAATGCAGGTGTGGCTTTTGACGTGGATGTAACAGGAGAAGCCGCATCTGAAGTGGAGGTCACAGCTACACATTCCGGTGGAGCATCTGCGGTGTATGCATCTTTGACTACGGTGCCTGCGACACTTGACGTGCCCCTGGATGAACTGCTCACCACACTGGGTCTGACTCTGGATGAAGTCGAAGTGGGTGATGAGGTGGTATTCTCATTTAGGTCTGCCACGTCAAGCGGTACTTACATATCCAGTGAGACGCTCGCAGTCCCATTTAGCTGCAGCTCGGATTTGGCGGGCAAAATGGACTATGTTTCCACAAATTACTTCTGTGGTGGTGATGATCTGACAGGCGTCGTCGAATTGATCGAAGATGCAGCTGGCAAGTACGTGTTTGATGACTGGGCATTTGGTGCCTATCACGAATGTTATGGCGGACCGGCATCGAGCTGGGGAGGACTTCAATTTGTCGACTTGTGCAATGTCATTTCTGTCAGTGGCGAAGACAGTTACGGCGACGAATGGACATTTACAATTAATGCGATTGACGGTACCGTGATGCAAGCCAACTGGGTAAACGAGTATGGCGAATTCGGAACTGTAACGCTCACACGGCAAGACGGAACCGACTGGCCTCCGCTCACGAATTAGGTCGGGATTAAAATTTTAAAAAGATTAAATGTAGAAGAATATGAAAAAGTTATTACTCACACTTATATCCCTGATTGTGGTTACGGCAATGGCCTACAGCCAGCGGACTGTGACAGGGACAGTTACCTCAGACGATGGGGAGCTGCTGATCGGTGCTAACGTGATTATCACAGGTCAGACTCTTGGGACAGTGACCGATTTAAATGGTCATTATTCCATCGAAGTACCGGATAATGCTACAGAACTCACATTCAGTTATACTGGATTTGAACCACTAGTTGTAAATATAGCCGGCAGGTCGACGGTTGATGTTGAGATGCTTGAAGGAGTGGGATTGGAGGAAGTCATCGTGACTGCCCTCGGTATTTCCCGCCAGGAAAAAGCCCTGGGGTACGCAGTACAGGAAATCAGCTCCGAAGAGATCAGCCGGGCAAACACGGTAAGTGCTATCGACGCACTGGCCGGAACTGCAGCAGGCGTGCAGGTTACTTCCTCAAGTGGGGCGGCCGGAGCACCTTCGAGGATTGTCATCCGTGGTCAAACATCCTTTAATGGGGACAACGAGGCACTCATTGTTGTTGACGGTATCCGTATGAATAACGACGAAAATCAGACTGAAAGGTCTCTTGGCGGAGTGGCTAACTCAAATCGCGCCATCGACCTGAATCCAAACGATATCGAGAAAGTGACTGTGCTTAAAGGTGCAGCTGCTACTGCGCTATACGGAATAGAAGGTGCGCGTGGTGTCGTGCTCATTACAACCAAAAGAGGTAAGGGAAAAGGGCTGTCTATTGATTTTAGCACGGGTACAACATTTTCCAAAATCAGCAATGTCGTCGGTCTGCAGAATACATACCTGCAAGGATCTAATGGTGTATGGCAAGGCCCGGAGACAGGTCAAAGCGGAAGCTGGGGACCTCATATCTCAGAGTCCTCATGGGATGGCAGTCCTTATAAATGGGACAAAAATGGACGCATAGTGACCGATGGTACCGGCACACCTTTCACACCATATGACAACGTGGATGATTTCTATAAAACCGGAGTTGCCACTACTTCTAATATTGCGTTTTCGGGAGGTACTGAATTTGGAGATTATCGTTTGTCTTTTGGATATACAGATGACAATGGTATCACACCATTGAATGAATTCAAGAGGTATAATGTGGGTCTGAATATGGGTACGAGCTTGTTAAATAATAAGCTGAAACTCCGCATCGGTGCAAATTATGTCAATTCAGGAGGGAGAAGAGTGCAGCAGGGATCAAACACTTCAGGTGTCATGCTCGGCTTGCTCAGAACACCTATCTCATTTGACAATTCTAATGGCCTCGAGGATCCTGTAGACTATACACTCGAGCAGGCAATTGCCGCAGGAGAAGGCGCAAATGCCTACCAGTTTCTCGATGGCGCACAGCGCAACTACAGAGGAGGCGGTGGATATGACAATCCGTTTTGGGTGGTAAATAATGCACCGTTTAATGACCGGGTAAACCGATTTTTTGGAAATGTCAGCGCATCCTATGAAGTGTCCAAATGGTTAAGTATCAATGCCGTTTTGGGTCTTGATGCCTATTCAGATAATCGCGTGCAGCGGTTTGAAATTGGTTCGAGAAGTGTGACAGGAGGCCAGGTTATAGAAGATAATTACAATTATCGTCACACAGATTACTACTTCAGTCTTTCCGGTGGTGGACACCTGAGCAGCGACTTTACACTCAATTACAACGCGGGAGTCAATACTTATACAGAAAGACTCAAGCAAAATTATATCCAGGGAGATGCATTGAATTTTGTTGGATTTATGGAGCTTGGAAATACAGCAAATATTTCTTCTCAGATTACAAATACCAATCTCAGGACCTTGGGTATCTATGGAACATTGGATTTGGGATTCAGGGATTATTTGTACCTATCACTCACAGCGCGTAATGACTGGTCTTCAACACTGATCGATCCGGCAAGTAATTTTAATGGAAGTGATATTTCATTTCTCTACCCGTCTGCTTCGATTGGATTCGTATTTAGTGAGTTTATTAATTGGGAAGGTTTGAGTTTTGGAAAGCTGAGAGCATCATTTGCCGAGGTTGGTGGCGGAGCACCTAGTGCGTATCTGACGAGTACGGCCTGGATACTGCCATTACAAAATGCCGGAACAATTGATGACTTGAACGATGGTTGGACCAATGGACTTGGTTTTCCTTACAAAGGCACATCGGGCTTTGTGAAGTCAGGTGTAGCTGGTAATCCATCACTGACACCTTCAAGAACTCAGGACCTGGAATTCGGACTCGATCTGCGGTTTTACAACCGGATTGGTGTGGATTTGACATACTACACGCGCTCATCAAAGGACCAGATCATTGCCATCAATATTCCAAATACGACTGGATTCCAAAGAGCAGTTGTGAATAATGGCCTTCTGGAAACAGTCGGTGGAGAAATTGTCGTGACGGCAAATGCGATTAAAAAATCGAATTTTACATGGGACATTGGAATTAATTTTTCCAAATGGAAAACTACAGTTGAGTCTTTACCGGAGGGAGTGCCTAATCAATACCTCGATGGTTTTACTGGAACAGGAATCTATAATATTGCTCCTGAAGAGCGCGAGGATGGCAGTATTATTGTGTACGAATATGGACAGATAAGGGGTGGTGCCTTTCAACGTGTAAATACCGACAATGGCACATTTGATGCTTCTCAGCCTTACAATTCGAAAGGTGCACTCGTGATCAATGACGATCCAACGAGTAGTGGGTACGGATTTCCATTAGCAGATCCAAACCTGAGGGTCATCGGAAATCCAAATCCCGATTTCCTCGTAGGAAT
>QMOR01000190.1 GCA_003648285.1 Bacteroidota bacterium | reverse complement strand
TCCTGGTTACAATTGTTTCGCCAACGGAAACCTCTATCATCGCTTCGATGATGTCGTAAAGTTCTGTTGTGAAGACGTCGATGCAGGTGACATTATGGTCATTATGCGCGTGTATGACGTGCCTGTGATTCCTGGCATTGTCTCGGATGATTATCTCGAAGGACACTACTCCGACTGCATGATCATGGTAGAAGTACAGGATAAGATCGGACCCACGATTGTGTGCCCGAGTGATCTGACGATAAGCTGCGAATATGATTTTGATCCCGACAACCTATCCGTATTTGGCGTGATTGTCGAAGATCCCGCTGATCGCGAAGAAATTTGTATTGACGATCCGGGTGATGACGTGGTCGGTCCCAATTGTATGGGCCTTGACGGACTAGCAACAGATAACTGCAGTGTGACAATCGTAGAGAATATGTCGATGATCATGGATTCAATTTGCGGAACTGGTCAGATCATACGGACATTTACGGCGACGGATCCCGGAGGAAGATCTGTCTCCTGTCAGCAGGTCATTACGATAGTGAATTACCACCCTTTTACAGAGGCCAATATCGAATGGCCACTGGATCTTCACACATCGGATATCTGTGATATTGACGCGCTTGATCCTGAAGACCTGTCGTATCCATACAGTATGCCGATTCTCACGACTGATCAATGCGACCTCGCGACATTTAATTACTCAGATGAGGTCTTCGATTTTTCAGGGTCAAGTGAGGCTTGTTTCAAAATAATACGCACATGGACTGTCCTCGACTGGTGTCGGTTTAGTGCGACGAACGGTGAGACGGGACGCTGGACGCATTATCAGATTATTAAAGTAAAAAATACTGTACCACCAACATTCATTTCATCTGGTGCTGATATGGACTTGTGCAGTGATGATCCGGGTTGTGGAGATGCTGTTGCCCAACTTGAAGCCTCGGCCGATGATGATTGTACGAATCCAAACACATTCAGGTGGAGGATATCGATTGACCTCGATAACAACGGGACATTCGATGATTTCATCGTTCCAAACATAGGACAGAGTATTTCAGCTGAGTATGCATTTCCAATAGGAAACCACCGTGTGCTATATGCTGTACAGGATTTTTGCTCAAATACAACCGTGGAAGAGCAGTTTATCAATGTTGAAAGCTGTGCGCCACCATCGGCCAAATGTCAGAGCATCACTACGACGCTCATGGCAGTGAATCCGACGGGCGGGACTGTCACGATTTGGGCTTCTGATCTCGATGCTGGCAGTGATCATATCTGTGGCCTTGATGTGTCGGTGGCATTTTCGAGTGATCCGACTGATATCTATCTCGTATTTGATTGCGATGATATTGGAGACAATGATGTAGAGCTGTGGGTGATAGACGAAAATGGCCTGACTGATTACTGTACAGTTACAGTAACAATACAGGACAATAACACAGTATGTCCTCCTGGAGGAGGCGGTGTGACGGGTACAATCTCAGGAAGTATATCAAGTAGTTCCACATTAGAGATGTCAGATGTTGTGGTGAATCTGGAGGGTAGCAATGCACCGCCAGAATTTACAGACGACGGTGAGTATGCTTTTCCTTCCATGCCACTTGGTGGATCATACATCGTTGCACCTGAGCTCAATACAGATCATAAAAACGGAATCTCGACAATCGACCTTATAAAAATTCAGAAGCATCTGCTGGGTATCAAAGACCTGGATTCTCCTTACAAGCTCGTGGCTGCAGACGCCAACAGGTCAGGTTCTGTCACAGCAGTAGATATTCTGGAGCTCAAGAAGTTGATTCTGGGCATCTATGATGAATTGCCAAACAATACGTCCTGGCGGTTTATTGACAGGAGTTATGTCTTTGCAGATCCTCAGAATCCGTTCAACGAAGAATTTGCTGAAAGCTATACCATCGATCCGCTCGATGCTGACATGGCGGACATCGACTTTGTAGGAATAAAAATCGGGGATGTCAATGAATCAGCTCAGGTCCTTCAGGGATCTACTGATGAGACCGATCTGAGTGGGTTAAATGAAGAATCTGCTCTTCATCTGGAGGATGTGCGCTTGCAAGCTGGTGAGATCCGTGAGTTTGAATTGACCGCCGGATCGCTCAAGGGCATCGCTACGACACAGTTTACACTGGAATGGGATCGCACAAAAATTGACGTTATGTCAGTCGAGCCCGGTCCGCGTGCAAACAGAGGCCAGTGGAATGAAGCCGAACTGAATACGGGAAGGCTCCCACTGAGTTGGCATAAACTTGAAATGCCGTATGTGGAAACGGATGTCCTGATCACGCTGACGATACGTGCTATCAGGGGTGGTCAACTATCTGATGCATTGTCAATGTCCTCCGCTGTCACGGCAGAAGAATCGATGACAGAGTCAGGTGTGATCACCAAGCCGCATCTCGTATTTGGAAAGACGACCGATGGGCTGCACAATGCCTTTGTTCTTCATCAGAATAGGCCGAATCCATTCAGTCAAGAAACAACCATACCATTTGATATTGAGGAGCCCGGCAACGTCGAACTCATCATATACGATGTGCTTGGACGCATCTTATACACTGTCGGCCAGGAAGCGGTTGCAGGTTACAATGAAATCGTTGTTCCGGCAAGTGCATTAAACGCTACCGGCCTTGTGATGTACACGCTTAAGGCGAATAATACGCAACAGACCAAACGGATGATAATAGAGAAAGAGTGATGCGGTTTTTACCGCTCACTCTTTTATTTGATCCGATGGACTATGTATACAAGTCGTCATCGAGAATTAAGGAAAATTACCCTTTAAGCAGACATTAATTATAAATTATGAAAACGAATAAAGTGGGTCTCATCCCAATTTCCACTCTTCGTCAGTTTGCACCAGGACTGCGTCACGCAGTACTGTGTGCCTTATTGACTGTTTTTTTAACTCCCGGCGCATTTGCAACAGGACCGGATGATTGGCCTGAAATGGCCTTTTATACACCCGATAATTTGGTTGAACCCATTTCAAACGGGATGTCCGCGCATGCGTCATTAGCACTGGCTTGCCGGCCCAATATTCAGATATCTCTGAGTCAGGAAGGCTCGGCGGCAGTCACACCACAGATGATGTTGTTCGTCTTGAATTACCCTGAGAATATGTACTCAGTGGAAATAGACGGACCGCTCACGGATTCTGTGTTTTGTGACCAGATCGGAGAAACATTGATGGCAACCGTGCGGGAGATTCCTACCGGCAATACCTGTATGTCACAGTTTACTGTGGAGGATAAACTCCCACCCATGTTTACATGTGCTGATGACACAATCCCGTGTTATGTCGAGATAAGTGAGATCGATTTTCTGTCATTTATCAATAATGATGTAAGTGACAATTGTACACCGTTTGAAGATCTTGAGTTGATCTATTCGTATACGGTTACAGAGCTTGATTGTGACCCTGAGAATATGGCGGGTAGGATAGACGTGACATATACTGCTACAGACTTGTTTGGTAATAGCAGCGAATGTGTGAAATCCATTTATATGGAAAAATTTCCGCTTGATAGTGTCAAGTTTCCGGCGGATACGATGTTGAGTTGTGTCAACCCGGATTACAGCATCGAGAATGTGGGCGAGCCCACGATAGATGGCGTACCTGTCGATCATTTCTGCGAACTGATTTCGTGGAGTACAGAAACAGTGATCCCACTGTGCAGTGGCGAATTTAAGGTCGCCCGTCTTTGGAAGGTAATGGACTGGTGCACAGGAGTAACGCGTACGATGATGCAGTCTATCTTGGTGAAGGATACATTTCCTCCGGATATTGATTGTCCGGCGGACCTTACACTAGGTACGGATCCGACTGTTTGTTATGCGACCTATATCTTTCCAAACCCGGATGTGACAGACGTATGCTCTGACGATGATCAGATCGTAACGCTCTTTAGAATAGGTGGTTCACCGATTTATTATGAGCCAGGTGATCAGGTTGAGCTCGCGCCGGGTGTGTATACGATTATAGTAATGGCGACAGATGACTGTCTGACGACTGGAACATGTCAGTACACGCTCACGGTGATTGATGATGAGCCACCCGTAGTGGTGTGTCATACCTTATCGACTAATCTGAATGACGCGGGATTTTCAATTCTAAGAGCTGACAGTGTTGATTTTTTCATGAGCGATAATTGCGGTATTGATTCAGTCTCTATTCGTAAAATGTTTGATGTTTGTGATAATCCACAAGACACGATTTTTGGAGAAGATGTGACATTCTGTTGTGCAGAAGCCGGCGATTCTGTGATGGTGATCATCAAGGTGATTGACGTGCACGGGAATGAAACAACTTGCATGTTTGAAATGCATGTAAAAGATGCCACACCTCCTGTAGCGCTGTGTAGAGATATATGCGTCTATGTGGACATCAATGGTTTTGCGACTATTACAGTCGATAGTATCGATGATGGTTCATATGACAATTGCGAAATAGTGAGCCGTGTCATAGACAGGGATTCGTTTGATTGCAAGGATATCGGTCCGGGTTTGAATCCGCATGATGTGACGCTTACAATAACAGATGCGTCCGGGAATGTATCGACATGCATTGGTGAAGTGACTGTCAAAGACACACTTCCACCTGAAGCCTTCTGTAAGGACATTACAGTCCAACTCGATTCAAACGGCTTTGCAATGATTGTATGGCAAGATGTGGACGCGGGATCAATAGATAATTGTGAAATCATAGATTACAGTATCAACCCCGATACCTTTTCTTGTGCAGATGTAGGGGATAGTGTGATGGTCGAGCTGGTGGTCGTAGATTGGTCCGGGAATCGAGATTCCTGCATAGCCAAGGTCTATATTATTGACAATCCACCGACTGTAGTTTGCATGGATGTCACCTTAGCTTTGGATTCAATGGGAATGGTCATCGTCAAGCAAGAGGATATCGACGATGCAATGGATGATTGCGGGCCATTAACTGTGGTTATTGATCCCGATTCTCTCGGGTGTCAAAATATTGGAGTGAATACCGTAACGCTGACTGTTACCGACATTTTTGGAAATACGGCTTCGTGTGAGGCGGAAGTGACTGTTATTGATACAATCGCACCTAGGTGCAAAACTAAAGATATCACGGTCCAACTCGATGAAAATGGCATGGTGACCATAGATAGTAATGCAGTCGATGATGGAAGCAGTGACGAATGTGGAGTGGTCGAGATTGAAATAGATCAACCAAATTTCACATGCGACAATATTGGAACACCAGTAGTTGTGACACAAACTGTCACAGATGCAAATGGCAACACTTCGACATGCACTGCAAATGTCACCGTTGAGAACAATCATCCTCCTGAATGTAATACCATGGACATCACAGTTTATGTCGATGAAAACGGGATGGTGTCAATCCCCCATGATGCTGTAAATGATGGAAGTGCAGCTGCTTGTGGCGTAGATTCTATCGATGTCCTTCCCAACATGTTTGATTGTGACAATATAGGAGACAACATCGTAACCCAGACCGTGACAGACAACAATGGACTGGTGTCATCTTGTTCTGCAACCGTCACAGTAGAAGATACAATAGCACCGATTTGCATGACCATGGACATTGATGTATACCTGGATGCAAACGGGATGGTTTCGATTACAGACAATGCCGTAAATAACTGGAGTTCTGATAATTGCGATGTGGATACGATTACTGTCACCCCAAAGGACTTTACATGTGCTGATGTTGGGGCAGGTGTTATTGTAATTCAAACAGTGACAGATGTCAATGACAATTCTTCAATGTGCCCTGCCACTGTTACAGTTCATGACACCGTTTCACCAACGTGCCTGACCATGGATATTATAGTGGAACTTGACGAAAACGGGAATGTAACAATCCCCGATACAGCAGTAAATGATGGAAGTAGTGATGCATGTGGTATCGCAGATATCATGCTTAGCCAGACGATGTTTAGTTGTGCTGATGGTGATTCAGTCATCGTCACGATGACCGTCACTGATGTCAATGGAAATACTTCGACTTGTACCGCGGTAGTACATATCACGAATACTGGTGGACCATCTGCGGCATGTAATGATATCACGATCTATCTCGATGACAACGGGATGGTTTCGATTACCCCTGAAGATATTGACGCAGGGTCAGGTGTGAACTGTGGTGACCTCATGATAGAGATCGATACTATGGATTATGTCTGCTCGGATATCGGACCAAATACCGTAACGCTGACAGTGACCGATGAAAGTGGCATGAGTGCTACTTGTACAGCGACTGTGACAGTGCTGGATACGATTGCACCGGTTTGCAATGCAATGGATGTTACTGTTTATTTGGATGATATGGGTCAGGCGAGCATCACAATTGGGGATGTGGACGATGGTTCCAGTGACAATTGTTCGGTAGACCTGACTGTTGATCCGACGCAATTCACTTGTGCCGATATCGGCGTTGTAGCGGTGACAATTACGGCAGAAGACCCATCCACGAATATGTCTACTTGTTCAGCGATGGTGACTGTAGAAGATACGATCGCACCAATATGCCAGGCCGTGGATACGATTTTTA
>QMOR01000189.1 GCA_003648285.1 Bacteroidota bacterium | reverse complement strand
TTCAAATGTGACTGACATGAAATTTCTATTTGCGTCAGCAACTTCCTTTGATCAAAACCTGGCCAATTGGGACGTTTCAAATGTGACTGAAATGAGAAAAATGTTTGATAACGCGACGCTTTCCACGAGTAATTACGACTCGCTTTTAATCGGATGGAATGCGCAGGTGTTGCAGCCTGGTGTAATCTTTGACGGTGGAAATAGCCAGTATTGTTTCGCGATATCGGAAAGATTTGCGATGATGAACGATGACTCTTGGGTTATTACAGATGGAGATCAGGATACGAGTTGTACGAATTGTAGTCTTCTTGTACTTTCGAAAGAAGACAATGTGGGAGGCACATTAAGAGCTGCTATCGGTTGCGCAGCCGCTGGGGACACAATATTGTTTGCTAATTACCTAAATGGCGATACGATACTGCTGTCATTAAACGTGCTCATGATTGATAAGGAGGTCTCAATTCTTGTGCTGGATACTTTTGATCTATGGATAGAAAGAGAATCTGAGGGATTAATCTTTAATATAAGTCCAACCGGAAATTTGTTGCTGGAAGGTCTTGAGGTAATTGGTGTGCCGAACTTAGCTGAACCTTTAATTCTGAACACAGGCAACCTGAGTCTAAAAAATATCAGCATTCACAGTTCTGGTGATTCAAGTAGCATGCCTGTACTTGATAATAGAGCGAATTTGACAATCATGGGAATGAGTAAAATTAACCAGCAAGAGTAGATGCAAAAGCCTTTAACTGGCCCCATCTCAATCCCCACTGGAATTTCCGGCACTCGTCTATTTTTGCTTACTTTGGAATCGACATCCAATATGCTTCAAATGACTTCCAGATGCTATTGGCCATGGTAAGTTGTTGACGAGACACTATGCAGGCAAAATCTATTAAGGGAAAATCTCCAGAGGAAATTCAGACGGCTTTGATCAAGAGTACAGCAGATGGATCAAAGTTCAGATTTTCTGTTCCCCCGGATCTTGATATTGTGACAAATATTGTTGCCGGGGCAAATGCATTAAAAGGTGCTTCGCCATCAGACGCAGAAGCTCTCCTCATCTTTTCATGCGCCGGAAGACTCAACGCAATGGGACCTCTCATCAAGTTGGAAAACGAAGGTCTGGCTGAAACATGGAATGCTCCTATGGCTGGGTTTTTCAGCTATGGCGAGTATGGAACTACCAAAGATCGTGGACAGGAGTTTCATTCGACCACCTGTTGCTGGGTGGCGATAAAAGAGAAATAAAATGTACGAATACGTAGCTTATAACGCCAGTTCATGAAACTGACAAGCCAATTAGAAGAAGAGATCAAGCAGTTGTTTGATGATATGTGGAGTGCCTATTTCAATGGGGATTTGGATAAGTGGGCCTCTTATCTGACGGAGGATTGCAAGAATATCGGAACAACACAGGAGGAAACCTTTGAGAACAGGGATGAGATATTGTCATACGCTGAGGCAGTATTACCACAAATGAAGGGAGTTGTGGAGTTGCGGCCCAAGAAAATGGATATATCTGCGCTCGACCCATATATCATGGTACACGAGATTTCGGACGTCTATATAAAAGTGGCGGATGAATGGAAGTTTTATGCAGAATTAAGAGCCTCGTTCATATTGCAGCGTGAAGACGATGCCTGGAAGACATGTCATATGCACGGGTCGTATCCCGATTCAAGAACTGTGGAAGGTGAGGCATTCGCTTTTAATAAAATAGTTGCCGAGAACAAAAAACTCCAGGCGGCAGTTTTGAACAGGACTCTGGAACTCGAAGAAAAAAACAGGGACCTTGAAGTCGAAGCCGCTCTGGAGCGCGTGCGGAGTCGGGCAATGGCGATGCAGCATTCCAATGAATTGGCAGACCTGGTTGCCAAGGTGTTTGAAGAAATGACAAATCTGGACATCGTACTGACGCGATGCATCATTTGGATCTTCGATCCAGAAGACCGATCGACAAGAATGTGGATGGCCAATCCGGAGGCGGAGACGGGCGCAGAAAGCTATTTTGTCCCCTATCATGACCAACCAGCGTACCAGTCTGCTCTTAAGGCATGGGATGAGCGCAATCCGCGATGGGTCTATGATCTCCAAGGGCAAATCAAGGACGCGTGGGACGATAAACTCTTGATCGAAACGGAACTTGCAAAATTGCCGGAGCAAGTAAAATTGGCGATGAGGGAACCGGACAGCGTAATCTTATCAGCCGCCTTCAATAATTTTGGGGCTCTGCAAACAGCCGGACTGGAACCTCTGTCAGACAAACACCTCGATATTCTCGGTCGTTTTGGTCGAGTATTCGATCTCACTTATACCCGCTTCCACGACCTTCAACAGGCTGAAAAACAAGCCCATCAGGCTCGGATTGAAACCGCCCTTGAGAGAGTGCGCGCACGAGCACTCGCCATGCAGGTGCCAGAAGAGCTGAAAGAAGTTGCCAGTGTATTGAGGCACGAAATGGGTTTGCTGGGCGTAGAAGAATTGGAGACCTGCAGCATTTACATCAATGACGAATCAAGTGGCAATGCTGAATGCTGGTATGCGCTCAAGGATATCCGTGATACCACCAGTGCCATGGTCAGTGATCATTTCGCGCTGGATTTTGGTGATACATGGGTGGGTCGGCAAATGTTGAAATTATATCGTGCTGAGGAGATGCAAACTTCAATTGTGATGAGCGGTGAGAACCGCAAAGAGTGGATTCGCTATTGCGCAGAGAAATCACCAGTCTTACAGGGTTATTACGGTGAGGTCATCCCGGACCGAACGTATCACCTCTACAAATTTTCACACGGTGCTATCGGAGCTGCTGCCGCGGGCGATATTTCTGAAGAAAGTTGGGATCTTCTACAACGCACTGCATTGGTATTCTCACTGGCCTATTCCCGTTTTAAGGACCTGACGCAGGCTCGCATTGACCTGCAGCACCTGAAAGAAGAGAAAGGCCGGGCCGAGGAGGCACTGCAAGAACTTAAAGCGACGCAGACCCAGCTCATCCATGCTGAAAAAATGGCATCACTTGGGGAACTCACAGCGGGGATTGCACACGAAATTCAGAATCCACTCAATTTTGTTAAAAACTTCTCTGAAGTGAGTCAGGAACTCCTGGATGAAATGAAAGAAGAGATGAGCGAAGGCAATTATAAAGAAGTCGAAATAATTGCCCAAAGTGTGATCCAGAATCTGGATAAAATAACAGAACACGGAAATCGCGCAGATGGAATTGTAAAGGGCATGTTGCAACACAGTCGAACCAGTACGAATGAAAAGGAAGAGACGGATATCAATGTACTGGCTGATGAATTCTTGCGGCTTGCCTATCATGGCTTAAGAGCCAAAGACAATTCTTTCAATGCAAATTTTGAAACGGATTTTGATCCGGACTTGCCGAACATCAATATTGTACCACAGGATATCGGTCGGGTATTATTGAATTTGATCAATAATGCCTTTTACGCTTGCAACGAGCGCCAGCGAGTTGCAAGTGCTGAGCGAAGCCTCAGTGCCAGTGCTGAGCGAAGCCTCAGTACTTACCAGCCAAATGTAACGGTCAAAACAATGGCCGAAAATGGCAACGTCATCGTCAAGGTCATTGACAATGGAAACGGGATACCGGCTGACGTGATTGACAAGATATTTCAACCATTCTTCACGACAAAGCCCACGGGTCAGGGTACGGGCCTCGGATTATCCATGTCGTATGACATTATTACGAAAGGGCACGGAGGTGATCTACGAGTAGAGACAACTGAAGGCGCAGGAACAACGTTTATCGTCGCCTTGCCAGCCGGCAGTCGGGAATTTTGACTTTTACATTTTATCCCAAAGGGACCCCTATGGGGCATTTTGCGCTTTAAAGGATATCATAGGTAGTATTGAATCCCCTACAAATCAGGCGTTCTTGACTGCCATCCTTAATTGTTCTATCATTTAAGAAAATCTAACACGATGAAGCATCTCAATATTAACGACTACGAGCCGGGCCAATAAAAAAAGATCCCATCGTACTTGACGTCGATGGGATCTTAAAATATTAGTTAATCCTGACTTGATCGAATTCCAACTAATCCTTGATAAATCTCTTCGTAAATGCCATTCCTTCAGACACAAATCGGATAAAATACATTCCAGATGGGTATTGGGAAACATCAAGAGTGAGATTGTCTTTCGTATGATCTATCCTTTGCATCATCGTTCCTGCCGAAGAGAACACAATGATTTCGTCATAACCGTCACCGGATATCTCAATATTCAACTGTGTCCTTGTCGGATTCGGGAATAATTTAATATCATCATCAGACCTTTGGGCAAAAGATTTCAAAGCTGATGCATGTTCAGGGACAATGAGAGGTGGTGGTGCAGCCACGGCGTTGTCCCCGGTGATGATCACCTGGTCAAACCAAATTTGATCATTGTTATTACTGGCGTCACAGCGAAAGCGGATTCTGTTATTTGTACTAAAATTATAGGTGCCCGAATTCAGGGTAATGACATCTGAAAAGAAAGAGCCATTACTGAAATCTGTTCCACTTACATAATTACCGATCACCTCATAATTCGATCCATTGTAAAATTCTACAAAGAAATCTTCATTCGTTTCCATGCTAGTCGCATAGGTGTGAAATTCAATAGTTACCTGGGTATTTCCAGATAAATCTAAATCTGGTGAAACTGCATTTGACGTGCTGGAATTATCCCTTAACTTAATCGAATAGGTTCCTTCATATGAGTTAGATGTAGCCTGTCTTTGGCAGTCATTCCCTCCATCGATCCAGCCTTGCAGCCCGGTTTCAAAATAATATGCTGCGATTTCACCAGAAGCACCACCGCCTTCGAGAGTCGTGAAAGATACACTGGCATTTCCAGATATATTCCCAGCTGCATCTTCAGCATGTACCGTTGCAGTGTACCCAGTCAGAGGGTCAAGACCCGCAACATTAAACGTGTTTGTGGCTGAAGTGCCTACTGAATTGCCATCTAACGAAATGTTGTAATGATCCACACCCACATTATCAGTCGATGCTGTCCAGTTGAGTGTTGCACCGCTGGAAGTGATGTTGTCAGCAGTTAAATTCGTTGGATCAGTTGGTACCTCCGTATCTGCAGGACCGGCTTGAATGTCAAATACACCAACTACGCCTTTTCTTCCACCCGCGTAATACTCATCGATAAACCAAAATGACTGGTCATTTGATGGATCTACATCGATCTTGCTATAGTCGCCATATCGTGTACTTGGAATCTTGCCTGTCCCGTTTGCAATGAGCCCCTCCATCACAGTCATGGTGCCCAGGGGATCTGTACTCAATCTTCCTGTAAAATAGGAGCTGATATGAACCGTACCAGATGTTGATGGGCCTGACATTGAGGTATATCCCATACCGATATTTCCCGCACCATCCATTGCCAGGCTCGCATTCCAGGCGTGTCTACCATCCGGCGCCGTATATGTCCCTTCCTGGTACATTGACCATGGCTGATTATCACCGCTTTGCCTGAATTCAAACCATCTCACACCAGCCAGCTTTCCTGAGCTGGCATCCGTATCGACGACAAAATTAAAGATGGCCGAATTGTGCGTACCTAATCTTCTGAATTGCGCTTGATTCATGATCGTCGCTTGAAGTGCATCCACTCTAAGTGGTCGCCCTCCTCCTGGTTGTTTGAGATTAGAAAACCCGCCATTATCGAAAATGCCAATAAATGGAGTAGTATTAAATTGCTGAGCGGCTGAAACCGTAGAACTCCCGGGGCTATTCCAATCCACATCGATCGTCCATAATTTGATGTGATCTGTTGAAACTCCAGACCATGCATCATCCTGCATATATATGACGGTTGCACCACCTGATGCTGGTAAATTGTCGTTGGTCACATTTAATACCTGCGGACTGTGAAATCCACTGGTTGCCATGCCCGGCAGATTAAAACCAATGATTTGAGCACTTGGACTACCAACTAACATGGCATCTCTTTCCAATGCCCATACCTTGGTTGAGCTTGACGTATTTTCTGTGATATAGTACCCATCACTCCATATCGATAGCTTTTGATAGTCGGCAATGGCGCCAATTGTATACACATACCAACCGGCAGTCAGAGGATTTGGACCGTCAGAAACCGCAATCTGTGCACCTGAACCCAGGAAGGTGAGGACCCACCTGTCGGCCGCATTATCATATGATACGGTGAGGTCACAGCATCCGCCACTCGGAAAAATTGCAGGATTAGGGGCAGTCTGGCCTAGTAGTTGATTGCCTGATTTATCGTAAATCGTAAATCCTGTGTTAAATACTACCATCACGTGGTCGGGCCCGATAGCTAACGACGGATCCGTGGGCTGGGAGCCAGAAGAATACGCGTCAAAAACAAGACTAGCCGGTGGAGTACGCAGACTTTGTGCCTTTTCATGCTTATTTCTCACGAAAAAGTCGTCCTGGACCTGTGGATCCTTGCCCTGAACGATATTGTTTGATCTTGATCTTTTATCCTTTGCCTCCTTCACGGAATTATCAGAAGGGATGAGGTCATCTGGCCTCGAGGCCATTGAGGTCACATATTCGACAGATGATACTTT
>QMOR01000188.1 GCA_003648285.1 Bacteroidota bacterium | reverse complement strand
TCCTTTTTAGTATATTAGATATGGAAAAGGAAACACTATTTGACAACTAAATCCTGTAAACTTTATGAAGAACATTTTAACTCTATCGATGCTGCTCGTCTTCAGCCTTGCAGCAACCTCTGTAATGGCCGGCAATCCGATCAACTCAGAAGACAATGTCGCCGGAATCGTCTCTATGGATGATGCGTATTCATCCAAGGCAATGACAAAAGCTGATATGCGTGCCAGCAAACGTGCCGATAAGATGGCGCTGAAGGCTGAAAAGAAACAGATCCGTCAAGAGAAGCGCATGACGAAGATCAACAACTTCATCGCGAAGCACTTTGGTAATAGCGCACTTGGTGGACTGGATGATCCGATTGATAAGTTCTTGTGGTGGGCAATTATTGCTGCTGGTGTGGCAATTATCTTCTCATTCATCTACTGGCCAATATCGACGATTTTCTGGATTGGTTCGATCGTACTTTTGGTACTTTGGATCATTAAGAAATATGGATAGTTGTCAATAATTGACAATTGACAGTATTCCGAAGGACTACTTTGGAGAAAATAAAAAGACCGGAAGAAATCTTCCGGTCTTTTTATGTCCAATATTCAAAACGTGTTACATGCAATGTTTTGGATAGTGATGCATGCAATTTTGCGCAACGAGATCATACTCGGTCCGTCTAGATAGAAATCTACAGCAATGTGGATATGCGATTAATCTCGTCTCTACATTGGGGTATTCACACCCCTACATTGGCGACAACGGGATATCGTCCTCGGTCGTTTGATTTTTCCACCAGACAAACCCAATCGTACCAACCAACAAATACGGCATGGCAAACAGATAGAGAATACCCCGGTTCAGACCTTTACCGGCTGTTCCGCCAGCTCTGAGGTTTGACTCAGCAGACATCCGGCACATCGGACATTGGGCCGAAGCGGTATTTATGACTGATCCCGCACAAAACATCAGCGCAAGAACCACGGCAAAAGAGATCGTATATTTTTTAATTTGTTGCATGGTCTATCTGTTACATGGTCTGCGTTCGTTACATGGTCTGCGTTCGTTACATGCGTTACAAGGCGTCCGTATATTTGGAGTTTATGTGTAACACGGCAGAAGCATCAAATATACGACAGGTCCGCTAATGGCGACATACAGCCAAACCGGAAAAACCCACTTCGCCATGCGACGATGGCGTTCGATCTGATTTGTATAGGCCCTGATGAATGTAAACAGGATAAAAGGGACGATAATCCCCGCCAGAATCACATGTGTAATCAGTATGATCAAATACACCGTCCTTATTGCCCCTGTACCGCAGTAGACAGTTTCCGGAGTAGTGACATGATATGTCACATATGAGAGGAGAAACAGGCATGATGAGACGATAGCCGTCATCATCAGCTTCCGATGGGCATGCACATTGCCCTGTTTTATTTTTACAATTGCGGCGATGAGAATCACAGCAGTAATGGCATTTAAAGAAGAGTGAAAAGCCGGGAGAAATGAGAAGTCGATCGATGTGTCAATATGAATACGTCGCATCATACTCACGATTCCGATGATGACTACTGTGATAACCCAGGCAATGCGATTTAGCTTTTTTGCCAGTGCAAGATTTGGCTTCGACTGTTCAATGTCTCCTTCCCTATTCATGATGCCCACGTTTCAATTCAATTTTTTTTGATCTCTTCACAGGAAACAGTATGACACCGTGCTCTGCAAGTAATTTCATCTGCCCTGGCTCATTCAGATCATAGGTATTGCGGATATAAAGAGAATCATCTATCAGCACCGCATTTGAATTCCCCTTGAAAAATTGGTTTGTCCAGGCATCGCAATTAGATTTAAGACCGATCTCTGATGTCGAATTACCCACTGATCTCGCATCATCCTCTGATTTCTCATCATCCTCTGATCTCGTTTTAGTCTCAGATGTAGTACAATCCACTACCGTCCAGGCCTCATCAAGCTCTGGCGATCCACCATTAAAAGAGAGAAGCATGACATCCCCGCGGTGCTTAAACAAGTCTGCGATATCATTGAGGTCGGCAACACGCATTTCAGGATCAACATTTACAGCGATGACAAAGTCAACTCCTATTCCCGCGATTGTCTCGCCATTTATATCTATTAACGAAGTGTGTGGCAACTCAATTGAAACCTTGTCCCGCATGGCTTCAAGCCCCTCAATGCGCCATGCCGCCCCCTGCTGGAGATAATACCACGATATGGCGGGAAAAGCGACAATGACTGTCAACACGGCAATCGTTCTGGCCAATTTCATAACTAGACGTTGTGGACCGGGGTGAGTCAGACCTGTTTTAAATCAATGTGCATTCAATCACATGATACCCACGAAACAAAAGCGGTAAAATTTACCTGATCAATGTCCGTTTAGATCCTTCGTTTCAGGGCGTATCAACATCCCCTGAGTTTTGATGGAATTCTCCGCTTCTATGCGGTCTTTTTCAAGAATCACTTCTCTATTTCCTTTCCATGCGTTGCCCTCATACATGAATGCGATGATTGCCCAAAACAGCAAGAACATCGGCAAGACAACCGACATGGCCATCGCTTTTACTTCATGTGCCAGGTGCATAAACTCGCCCACGATGAGATATGCTTTGTAAAGACTAAAGCCTATCATCAGGGAATTCATGAGATACCATGGCATCATCAAGGCACCGTTAAACAGGTATCCCTTTCCGGACAGCGCGATCAATACCTCAATGACCGTTACCACGGCAAGGATGAGGATTGTCTTGAGCGCTATTTTCTTTGAACTTTCGTAATCGTGACTCATGTCTTATTCTAACTTCGAAATTCTTTAATCAGGTTTTCTATATCAGGTAGAAAACGAGGAATACAAATACCCATACGAGGTCTACAAAGTGCCAGTACAAGCCTATTTTCTCGACCATCTCATATCCATTCTTTCGCTTTACATACAGTCCTCCTGCCACATTGAGCATGATAATGAGCAAAAATAATACCCCTGTAAGTACGTGAAATCCGTGGAATCCGGTAATAAAAAAGAAGAGTGCACCAAATGCTCTTGGACCAAACTCCTCAGTCATAATTTTTCCTGCCTCCCGGCCTTCCAGGATTTTAAACTTCCGGTGAATGTATCCTGCATCATCAACAACAGCCCCGGGGAAATCTCCTGCAGCCTCATATGTTGTAGCGCCGTGTCCTCCTGCATCAGCAGCGTGATCACCTCCCTCTTCTTCTCCATGTCCACCCCCTTCGGCATGGTCTGCACCGTGTCCGATCGTATGCATCAGGTAGCTGTCACCTGCCACAAAAGTATCATCACTTTCATGTCCTGCTGCATCCAGGTATACACCTGCTGCTTCATGTCGCCCAAAAGGATCTACAGTGACCGACATGTTTTCACCTACGATCAATGTCTTCCACTCCCAGGCCTGACAGCCAAGGAAACCAGCTCCACCCAGCACTGTCAATAGCATCCAGAATACCACACCGTTTTTATTCTCCCGATGACCTTCCTGTACTGCGCGTATCATGGTAAATGAACTAAACAACAAGACAAATGTCATGAGTGTCACAAACAGGAGTGGATGCTCCCCATGGAGTCCGGGAAATGTGCGGAACACAAAGTCCGGCATCGGCCATGTAGGCATACTGGCTCGCAGGGCTCCATATGCAATTAAAAAACCGGCAAACGTAAATGCATCGGATATCAGGAAATACCACATCATGATTTTTCCATAACTACTCTTGAACGGAGACTTCGCTCCCGTCCACAAGCCCTTCTCGTCTTGATCCGTATCGTGTTCCAAAGTGGTCGTCTCAGCCATGTGTTACTTATCTAGCAATGAGAATAAATACAAAAAGATATAGCCACAGTACATCGACAAAGTGCCAGTACTGCGTGACAAGTGAAAATCTGTGTTTGCGCTTTGCTGTCACTTCAAACGGAAGTGAAAACGCGTGAAATACAGCAACTACAAGAGCTGTAATACCACCTAAAATGTGCAAAGCGTGAATACCAGAAATCACATAAAAAAATGATCCCGATGGATTTCCGTCAAGGGGAACTCCAATATTGTAAAGTGCATTCCACCCATAATATTGCAAAACAATAAATGCGATGCCTAAAACCAGAGTGATCGTCAACGTCACCTGATATTTATTTTTTTCTCCGTTCTTAAATGCAGCAAATGCATAGTGTACACATGCGCTGCTCGCCAGGAGCACAATCGTGCTGATATAGAATATCTCCGGCACCTGATATTCCTGCCAGTTGCCGGCTGCCTGCCGCACAAGATAGGCGCTTGTAAAAGCACCAAACATCATGAGGATACTTGCCATCGCCGCCCACAGAGCGAAAGTCTGTGGATGAATCCGATTGCGTCCCTGGTATGTCATTGCATCTGTCTCCATTACGCTATCAAGGTTCCGATGAGAATGATGCACAGTACCAAGGGTAAAAATGCAAATGAGCTGAACATCAGTTTTCTGGCAGATACTCTGTCAAAATTTTTGTAAAAGAGATAACTCTTGGAGATAAACCAGGCTGATACAATCAGTACGCCTATAGTGGTAAATATATCGGTCACTCCCAGCCATAGTGAAATCCCGCAAACCGGTATCAGCAAAAAGCTATAGAGCATGCTATTCAGACCCAAAGTAGGATCTACTTTACCATTTACGCTTGGCAATAATTTGAATCCCGCATTCTTGTACTGATCGAATGACAGCCATCCAATCGCCCAGAAATGTGGGAACTGCCAGATAAACTGTATCAAAAACAAGATAATAGCCAACCAGGTCACCTGTCCGTCAAATGCGACACAACCGATGAGTGTGGGCAACGCACCTGGAATGGCACCAACTGCCACAGCAGCGGTGCTGTACCGCTTAAGCGGGGTATAAATGAATGCATACAGGATGAAGGATAAAAATCCAATAAACGCAGTCAACGGATTAAAAAACGCCAGCATGATCACGCCAATCAACAGCATGACGCCTGCTATGACGATCGCTTCTGAGACAGCCATGCTATTGCATGCCACGGGTCTGTCTTTTGTTCGATCCATGAGTCTGTCAAAATCTCGCTCCAGTATCTCATTCATCGCATTGGCTGACCCTGCCACGAGAAAACCTCCGACGGCAAGTATCAGTGCAGGCAAAAACGAAATACTGCTTCCAGCTGCAATCGTAAAAGCTACAACCGAACTAAAAACCACTGTCATCGTCAGGCGCCATTTTACAAGCACTCCGACCTCACTGAGCCAGTGACCAATACTCCAGGTTAATTGTTTTGTTCTTGTCTTGGACATATTCACTTCAATATCAGGAGTGTTCACCCGAAACTTCTCCTTCCTTTACTGGAATGTGCTGCTGCACAAAATCTTTTCCGCTGTCCATGGTACTGTAGTCATATGCCCAACGGTGTACAACTGGTAGTTTCCCCGGCCAGTTGCCATGTCCCGCTTTGATCGGTGTCGTCCATTCAAGAGTTGTAGCTCCCCATGGATTTTTCTTTGTCACCTTCTTACCATAAAATACACTGTAGAAGAAGTTTATTACCATCACCAACTGACCTGCAAACACAACGATTGCCGCCAGCGTAATGATCTTGTTTAAATCTGCAAACTGACTAAACGTATCAAAAGCTTCGAAGCTGTAATACCGGCGAGGCACACCTGCTATTCCAATATAGTGCTGAGGCCAGAATATGACGTATGCGCCTACAATGGTGATCCAGAAGTGAATCTTACCCATCAGTGGATTCATAAACCTGCCAAACATCTTGGGAAACCAATGATATACCCCGGCAAACATTCCAAAGAATGCCGCGACTCCCATTACGATGTGAAAGTGTGCTACAACAAAATATGTATCGTGCAATTGAATATCGAGAGCTGAGCTCCCAAGGAAGATTCCAGTCAACCCGCCAGAAATAAACATTGAAACGAAACCGATAGAAAACAACATCGGTGTGTTGAGCCTGAGATTTCCTTTGTATAACGTAGTAATCCAGTTAAATACTTTTACCGCAGACGGAACCGCAATAATCAATGTGAAAATCACAAAGAAATTAGAGATAAATGGATTGACCCCTGACATAAACATATGGTGCGCCCAGACAATGAATGATAGAAATCCAATTGCCAACATTGAATAGACCATCGCACGATATCCAAATATGGGCTTGCGCGCATTGACGGAGAGTACTTCTGAAACAATTCCCATTGCGGGAAGAATGATAATATATACCTCGGGGTGTCCTAAAAACCAGAAAAGGTGTTGATATAATATTGGACTTCCGCCAACCACATCCAGTGCGTGACCATTCACAAAAATCTCGCTGAGATAGAAGCTCGTGCCCATACCCCTGTCAAACATGAGCAGCAGGAAGCCGGCAACAAGCACAGGAAATGACAACAGTCCGATGATCGCTGTAATAAAAAACGACCAGATAGTCAGTGGCATGCGCCACATGCTCATTCCTTTCGTACGGAGGTTTAGCACCGTAGTGATATAATTGATACCACCGAGCAGAACAGAAACAACAAAAAGCGTAAGGCTTACTAACCACATCGTCATACCTGCTCCGGAGCCTGCCGAGGCTTCG
>QMOR01000187.1 GCA_003648285.1 Bacteroidota bacterium | reverse complement strand
GAAGATATCTTGTCTGGTTCTGCTTCTGAGACAACAATGTAAAACCGTTCAGGACCTCTGTAGAAAATATCAACGCAACCATGGGGGTTCAGATTTTACAATCATCCTGAAATAAAGTGCCCTCACCGTATGAGCCACAATAGAAATTCAATTCATAAAGCGAAAGAGTGTTCCCGACACAATGTTCAACCCCTTCTAGGACGGTAATCATGTCATTCCATCATGCTGTTTGATTTACGGGTATACCGATTGCAAAGAGATCTATTTTCATAGACGAACAGGTCAACTTGTGAAGGATATTGCAACTGAGCTACCTGTCTCATTTGATCGGAAAAACCCATCCGCGCACACTGCCGAGGCAGCTTCTTGTGTCTCGTATTTCGATAATAATTTGGAGCGACGACATATTTTCTATTCATTCATATGCATAAATTGAGTGGCATGAAATTTAACAGGCGACTCACTAATTAATCTTAATGCATCGTGAAAGAGAATAATTCTATAATACCTCATCAGGCCGTAATGAGTAAGATCTATATGTTGCGAGGCCAGAGTATTATGCTTGACAGGGATCTTGCGGAGTTGTATGGCGTGAAAACAATCAGACTACGACAGCAAGTCAGTAGAAACACTGATAGATTCCCCGACAACTTCATGTTCAGACTGACTCACGAGGAGGTTGAACTCATGGTATCGCAAAATGCGATACCTTCCATACAACATCTTGGAGGAAGCCTTCCTTACGCATTTACTGAGCATGGTGTTCTTATGCTAGCAAGTGTGCTCCGCAGCGGACGGGCAATACAAATGAGTATAAGGATCATTGAAGTATTCGTCCAGATGCGTGAGATGATCATGATGCATGCCGATCTTTTCACAAAGTTGAAAGATATTGAACAGCATATTACAACTCATGACGAACACATCATCGATCTGTACGAGCACCT
The DNA here is from genome assembly GCA_003648285.1 of Bacteroidota bacterium. Classification (GTDB taxonomy): domain Bacteria; phylum Bacteroidota; class Bacteroidia; order Chitinophagales; family Saprospiraceae; genus B8-G4. The sequence goes on along the minus strand of QMOR01000187.1, from coordinate 5,688 downwards.
CAAAAACCTCCTGAAAGACAAGCACGAAAGAGAGGAGCTTGATAAACGTAAAAGAATCGGATTCAATAAGTGAAATATTTCGGTAGAAATTCACGTGCGTTAACGTGCAACACAAGCGCTGTTCTGAATAATTGCTTGATAATGTGACAACTATGATGGTATCACATTTTGTGATACCATTGAAGAAATGCTTTGATCGGGCAATTGTCGTGGTCTTTCTAATCTAACGACCACATGCCGCTTTCTATCACTAAAGGTGACGCAAAATGCGGCACCTTACATATAGCACTTCGATGAATCCCTGGGGATACGTCTATTACAAGGCACAATTTTCAGTGAATCTGAAATGCTTCAAACTGGCTGGCCCAAGCTCTCATTCAGTACAACAATATGACGAAAGAAAGAACTTTCTCACTAAATTTGCAGCTTCACAATCAGGGCGGCTCTAATAGCCAGCCCTGTCGTATTTTTGTAGACTATGATCAATATCACATTACCTGACGGTTCGATTAAGCAATACCCCAAGGGGAGTTCAGCGATGGACGTGGCACTAACTATCAGCGAAGGCCTGGCGCGCAATGTGCTCTCTGCAAAGGTGGATGGTGAGGTGTGGGATGCTTCCCGCCCTATCAATCATGACGCAACGCTGCATTTGCTCACATGGAGAGACACGGAGGGGAAGTCGACATTCTGGCACTCTTCGGCACATTTGATGGCTGAAGCACTTGAGGCATTGTATCCAGGTGTGAAGTTTGGAATCGGTCCGCCAATCGAAAATGGGTTTTACTACGATGTCGATCTCGGAGAAAATCACATCTCTGTGACAGACCTACCGGCGATTGAAAACAAGATGAAGGAGCTCGCACGCGAGAAGAATACGTACGTGCGGACGGAAGTAGGTAAAGCAGATGCCATAGCATTCTTCAAGGAAAAAGACGACCAGTACAAGCTCGAACTGCTTGAGGATCTCGAAGACGGCACCATCACATTTTATCAACAAGGCAATTTCACCGACCTGTGTCGCGGGCCTCATATTCCGAGCACAGGTGTCATCAAGGCGATCAAACTGACGAAAGTTGCGGGTGCATTTTGGAGAGGAGACGATTCTAATCCGATGCTCACACGTATATACGGCATCACATTTCCAAAGCAAAAGGAACTCACCGAATACCTCGAGATGGTCGAGGAGGCAAAAAAACGCGACCACCGAAAGCTCGGGCAGGAACTGGAGCTATTCATGTTTTCTGACCAGGTGGGTGCAGGCTTGCCAATCTGGCTGCCGAATGGCACGGCCCTGTACAACAGACTGCAAAATTTTATGCGGCAGGAGCAGGTAAAGCGGGGATACCAGGAAGTCATCACTCCACATATCGGCAAACGCGAACTCTATGAAACTTCTGGTCACTGGGAAAAATATGGCGAAGACAGTTTCCAGCCTATCCAGACCCCAAGAGAAGGAGAAGAATTTCTATTGAAACCGATGAACTGTCCGCATCACTGTGAGATATATGCCAACCGGCCGCACTCATATAAGGAGCTGCCATTGCGCATTGCCGAATTCGGCACCGTCTATCGCTATGAGCAAAGTGGTGAATTGCACGGCTTGTCCCGGGTGAGAGGATTCACACAGGATGATGCACACATTTTCTGCACTCCTGAGCAGGTTAAGCAGGAATTTCTTGACGTCATCGACATTGTCGAACTTGTATTGTCAAAACTCGGCTTTGAAGATTGGTCTGCGCAAATTTCACTGCGTGATCCGGAAACCAAGGACAAGTATATTGGCAGTGACGAGAACTGGGATATCGCAGAAGCGGCGATCATCGAGGCAGCCGGAGAATCGGGTCTGGAAACAACAACAGTTTTAGGCGAAGCGGCCTTCTACGGCCCCAAGCTGGACTTCATGATCAAAGATGCCCTCGGCAGATCGTGGCAGATGGGTACGATACAGGTGGATTACAATCTTCCTGAGCGGTTCAAACTCGAGTACATTGGTGCCGACAATCAGCCCCACAGACCAGTGATGATACATCGCGCGCCATTTGGCTCGATGGAGAGATTCATCAGCATATTACTCGAACATACTGGAGGTCACTTGCCTTTATGGCTGGCTCCTGAACAATACGCATTACTCCAGATCAGCGACAAACCTAAAGTGGTCGCGTTCTGTCAAAACGTCAAAGCCCAGCTTGTGGCGATGGACGTACGCGGGTATATCGACGAGCGCAACGAGACTGTCGGGCGGAAGATCCGGGATACTGAGCTTAAGAAGGTGCCTTATATGTTGATTGTGGGTGATAAGGAGGTTGAGAGTGGCTTGGTGGCTGTGAGGCGGCAAGGGCAGGGTGATCAGGGGGCGATGAGTGTGGAGGATTTTGGGAGATTGGTTGGTGAGGGGTGATTCTGCTGCTCGTGCGTAATGGGACGCTGATGACGCGGATTTTGCGGATTTTCGCGGATTTTTTTCTTTAATGCCGTTGTTTGATCTGTGTCTTCGTGGATTAATTTATCCAGCGGTGGCACTATTTCGCAATTACTAACTTCCCTGAAACAGTAGTATTGTGATCTGTAATCTTGTAGAAATAAATTCCTGCCTCTAACGTGCTGACGTTGATGGGAGTTGAAGAAATATTATTTTCTTTCAAGCGCAGGCGACCTCCCAAATCGTAGATTTCGTACTCTGCAGTATGACTTAGCATATCGCCTTCAATATAAATGAAGTCATTGGCTGGATTTGGATAGACTTTAATTTGCACTGGCTCATCGGGGTTTGATGTAGCAACAATAAAATCAAATGGTTCTCCCCACTCTTCTCCACTATTGAGTCTGTAATACTTCAGCTCCCGATAATTATTCGTTGATTGATCTGACCTGTCGTAATAATCCCCACCTAACCTACTTATCCATGTTGATGCATATGTGTTTGCGAAAGTTATTATCTCTTCCCAACATGTATCCACACGAAGCCACCTTACAGGTTCCACTGTCTTCTTCGAATGGCCATTGAACAACCCGCCGTATGCATAAGTGGCGCTATTACCATTAAAAACAATTGCATCGCCGGGACGGGTATCAAATCCGCTTGTTTTTCCATAATTCTTGTTATACTCCCATCGCAACGTATCACGGACAAAGTTTACCTGTTCGTCATTTCCAGCATTTTTGACCACATGGCGCCCTTCCCTTGACCAGTAAAGAAAAGTAGATCCATTCTCATAAATTCCCCCCAGGTATCTCAATCTGTCTTGATAAAGGCTTCCAATACCAAACTCTGTATACGACTCTTCTATATGCAATTGATCACCCACTTTATGACTGTTTACATATTGCCAGGTCGTGTTGAGATAAGAATGATTATCAGCATCAAAATCCATCCCTTTCAACCTGAATAATTTTAACTTCTCGTATGGCAAGCGCGCTAAAGAATAATCTGGGAAATGCAAAAAACTCATGAGCTGTAGAATACCATAAGATTTAGATATTTTCAACTCCATATTGTTCAATTGACTTTGGGGGCTGGATGGATGCTTGAAACCTATCGTCAGTACAGAATCTACTTTGTTGTAAATAACTGTATCTGTATCACGGCTTTTGACATAGGCCATGATTTCAACAATACCCTTTGAGTAAGAAACCCATTCTTCCCCGACACTCCGATCAAGAATTATTGTGATCGGTTCGCCATTAATATTAAATATATCAAATTGCGTGGTGCTATATATTTCCACGCGATCAAATGCCCATCCAAACTGATCCACAACAAAGCAATCGCTGTGTTTATTTACAATGCTTGAATTCGGCTCCAGTACTACAGTATCATTACCCGGGTTCGGATCAATAACCTGAATTGAATAAATATGCCCCCCGGAATCTTCATAATAAATACCGGCATCAGTATGGAAAGGGCTATAGTCGAAATCACTACGTATTAACTGACAAGCAGAGGTAATAAAACATATGGTTGCTGTGACAGGTGATCCATACGCAGCCAGATTACTACTTCCGGAAGTAGATACTCCATTTGGCGGAAACAAATAATGAGTAGCAACAAGATCAATGATCACATCTCCGTATGAATAATCCACATATTTATCCATGACCTGAACTAGTAGAAATGTATCCTGCACAAATAGCGTATCAATAAAGTCAACTACTAGTTCCGTATACATGGGCTCATCAACCATCGGAATACTGGTAATCGCTCTTATAGTATCCCCGGGCAAGGCAGCATAATCATAGAGCATGTATTCCGTACCCAAAGTGTCAACATAAAATACTTGTTCCTCCCTTCTGTGCAGAGTAAATACTGCCTCGGTTGGGAATCCCAAACACCAGCTCATCCAGGGTGCTTCCAGAATGCGTACGTCAGTATTGTTTTCAAAATATGCATTCGTAACCTTGACAGTCTGTATTGTACTAATATACTCATGGCAAAAGACGTCGTAAGCTAGTACGGATCCCATAGGAAGCCAATTGGGATTCTGACCAAATATTGCAAATGACATCAAACTCATGGAATATATCAGTAGGGTTCTCATAGTTGCTAAATATAACCAAACAGGACACATGATTCATCATCAAGATGAGGTATGTATAATAGGCAGCATACATTTTAAGGATCTGTATATGGGTATGAACTTTTGCCAGCCCAATTCTTTCCATTTGTAATGTCGGCTGACGATTTTGGGAGTTTGGTTTCGGATTCGGAGGACTGATAGTGCTGTGCTTGCGTGATAGCACACTGATTGGACGGATTAATCGGGGTTGCACGGATTTTATTTCTCCGTGGACCTCTGTGACATACTCCGTGTCTCCGTGGTTAAAATGAACGTGGGACGCTGCTATTTCGCGATTACTAACTTTCCGGAGATCGTGGCATTGTGATCTGTTATCTTATAGAAATAAATTCCTGCCTCTAACGTGCTGACGTTGATCGGCCCTGAAGAAATATTATTTTCTTTCAAACGCAGGTGACCTCCCAAATCGTAGATTTCGCACTGTGCATTATAACCTAGCATATCGCCTTCAATATAAATGAAGTCATTCGCCGGATTTGGATAGACTTCAATTTGCTCTGGCTCGTCAGGGTTTGATGTAGCAACAATAAAATCAAATGGTTCTCCCCACTCCTCTCCACTATCTAATTTATAATATTTCAATTCCCGATAATTTGTAATATCTGGTATCACCAAGCCATTCCTGTTGTAATATGGCCCGCCTAAATCGGAAATATAGGTCGATGGAATGATATCTGGAGGAGTCTCGCTTATAATACCCCAACAAGTATCAGTCTTAACCCATTTTGTAGGAAATAAAGTTTTACTCGAATGTCCGTTGAATAACCCTCCATGCGAGTAGGCAACATCTGAAGTGTCAGGTCCAAGACTGATCGTTATTCCCGGGCGTACATCGAATCCAGATTCTACTACATTCACAATCTGATACATTACTGTAATCGTGTCCTTAATCCATGTCACAATGTCATCTTCTGGTGGTGCGCTGTACACACTTCGGACTTCCCTGGCCCATATGTGATACCCGTTCGGAGGACTAATTAACGCATCGACATATCGCAATCGACTTTGCGAGAAATGCCCAAGGCCGTAAATGTCAATTTCAGCCCACTCGACATGTAACTCATCACCTGGCTTATGCTCATTCACGTCCATCCAGGTGGCATTCAGAAAT
>QMOR01000186.1 GCA_003648285.1 Bacteroidota bacterium | reverse complement strand
GACTTCACAGATGCATTCGTCGCACAATCTGTGTTTATGGAACAGGGCGACAAGATCAAATTGATTGGAAAGATTACCGGTCCAAATGATTTTCTTGCCGATGAAGTACGCCCATGGGGTGGTCCGGAACACCGAAAGAAAATGATGGAGCGGAGGCGGAAACGGCAAGATGGCAAGAAATAATGCACCAATGACACGGTAACAGACCCTTCAGCTGTTACTTGCCACGCCACTTTCCAAAAAATAATCATGTGAAGTGAAAGAAATCTAAACATGCTGCGTAGCAGTAGGTGAAAGGAGGGATTACCCTCCAGGAAGATACTTTTATCACTATACAAAATACGTCATGAACGATAAAATAATCACGCTGCTCATTACAATCGTCGTTTTTGCAATGTCGATTTTCAACCCTGATCAAGTCATTTCCCCCGACCAGGATGAAGCATTTTCAGGAAATACAAATCATAATGTTGAAGCTGCAATTCCAGGTGCTTTTGATTCCGTTGCATATCATCTCCTCCAAAGTAAATGTATGATTTGCCATAGTACGGCAGGCAAGACGCACGAAGAGCTAGTTGCTCCGCCTATTTTTGCGGTCAAACGACGATACTCCATGGCCCATGAAAGCCAGGAAACATTTGTGAACAGTATTGTGGCCTGGGCAAAAGGGCCAAAAGAGGAAAATGCCATTATGCGTGGGGCTGTAGACAATTTTAAAGTAATGCCTTATATGAATTTTGAAGAGGCGGATCTGGAGAAGATCGCCGTCTTTATTTATGAAAATGAAATGGAAAAACCGATGTGGTTTGAACAGGAGTGTAAGGATAAGCATGCCGATGGTCAAATGGGGAACGGACAAGGGAAAGGAAAAGGACAAGGGAAAGGGCAAGGCAAAGGAAAATGTTGCAAGAGTGCAGGAGAGACCACGGGAACTAGACAATGATCAGGACAATCTCCGATTCAATATTGGAGGGTCCGAGGCCATTTACATCATAACTTCTTATTAATAACTGATCATTTTCTGCACATTGCTCTGTATCATATGCATGACCGGTGGTACGGGCAATAGCAGAAGATCAGTTTTATTTAATTGATCCAAAACGGCCGTGGTCGTTGCATGCTCGAAAAAAAGAAGATGTTACCGTACGGGAATAAACCTTGGTATATTCAAACCGTCTAACACCCAACAACAGTTTAGTCGTATGAATCCCGGATTGAGGTTGATCTCATTAATTGCCATTGCAATAATGTGTGTGACAGGAGGCGCACAGGCCCAGGAGTTGTATTTCCCACCAGTTGGAGGCAACACATGGGAGACGATGTCCCTGAGTGAAGCTGGTTTTTGCCAGGAAGGTGTAGACTCTTTGCTGGAATTTTTAGGCGCAGCAGACACAAAAGCATTTCTGGTACTTCAAGATGGCAAACTGGTGATTGAGGAATATTATGACGCATTTACCTCAGATAGCCTTTGGTATTGGGCATCTGCCGCCAAAACGCTGACGGCATTTTTAGTAGGAAAAGCTCAGGAGCAGGAACTATTGTCGATAGAAGATCCAACATCGGACTATCTCGGGCAGGGCTGGACTACTCTCGAGCCCGGGCAAGAGCAGAACATTACCGTACGCCATCAACTGACAATGACCTCCGGACTGGACGATGGCGTCCCCGATCCCTTTTGCACACTCGATACTTGCCTGGAGTACAAGGCCGATGCTGGCACGCGTTGGGCATATCACAATGGGCCATATACACTACTCGACGAGGTCGTCAGCGGAGCCACCGGTCAAAACCTGAATCTTTATATGAATGCTGTCCTGCGCGGACCGATTGGTATGAATGGGCTTTTTATTCCTGTTGGTTATAACAATGTATACTTCAGTACACCGCGAAGCATGGCACGTTTTGGCCTTCTCATGTTGGGTGGCGGCCATTGGGATGGAGAAGCTATCATGGAAGACGCGACGTATTTCAGTGAGATGATCAACACCTCGCAGGACTTGAATCCATCTTATGGTTATCTGTGGTGGTTGAATGGCAAAGAACACTTTAAGGTTCCGGGATCACAACTTGATTTTCCAGGTCCATTATGTCCGGATGCCCCGGAAGACATGTACGCTGCGTTGGGTAGAGATGGTCAGATACTGAGTATCGTGCCGAGTGAAAATTTCTTGTTCGTGCGTATGGGAAGAGCTTCGGGTGCTGGACTTGTTTCGCTCAATATTATGAACGACATATGGGCATACCTCAATGCCGCCAAATGCGGGTCTACGGCAACGGAGACATTGTCCGGTGCCGCCGCAAATGTGTACCCCAATCCCGCTTCAGATCGTTTGTATTTTGACGCTCCTGTTACTGTGTTATCGGCTACGTGTATCGACGGGCGCAGGATGGTGATACATGCACAGGATAATGGACTTGATATATCACAATGGCCGGGCGGTGTGTATTATCTCCATTGTCGAAGTGCAAATGGGTCGATTTTCGTTCGATCTATTGTACATGGAAAATGAGAGGTCTGAGTATCCGAATTGTATCAGGGTATGTAACCGTGCATGATGTGCCTTTGTGTTTGTGATTCACTTTAGAGACACTGGTAAGTGCGAAATAGTCCGACGTATGAATCATTGCCTGTGCGGAGCTATCGTTCCACTTGGAACGTTGCCCGTTTCGTCTAAAATGCCGTCAATTTTTAGATGCGTAATTACGGGTTGCTGTGCCATTCTCACCAGGGTGATATGATCAAAAGACATCGAATCACCTTCGTGTTGAGCACCACCAGTAGTACCCAGGATGGTATAATCCATTCCGTTTCTTTTTCGATATGAAAAGGTATGAAAATGGCCATTCATAACTGTGTATGGTCTGTCGTGCAGAAGTGCTTCAAGTTTACCCAATCCTTTTTCATCCTCTCTCATCCAAAGCGGTTTATGCATCAGCACAAACGTCCATTTCGCATTTGAATAATTGTCAAGGACAGATTTAAAATACTCCAGCTGCATATTGCTCATTCCGCCAATACGTCGCTCCGGCATGTTGTAGTATTCGGACTCTTCATAGACCCCTTCTATTTCGCCCTTTATTATTTTAAGTGCGTTGTCCCTTGCATGATATATCTCAAGCATTCTTTCTTCTTCATAATCTTCAGAATCCATCATTAAGAATAAAACTCCCTCATACACAAAATGGTAATACCGCGGGCCAAATCTATTTTTCCAGAATTCGCGCATGACCGGGTTAGTGAGATCGTGATTCCCTCCAAGGTAAAAGAAGGGCATATTTAATCTGGAAGTCCTTTCATCGAACGAGTCCCATTCTTTTGTCAATTGCTGCTGATCCTCTGTGCCGCCATCAATCAAATCTCCGATACTCAGGACAAACGTAGGATCCAGTCTATTTAGTTGGGACACCGCCGTGTTATATACGCCTTCCCGTTCGCCACCGTTTAAATCGGAAATAATCGCAAACGTAAAGTCCTCTTCTTCCATCTCAAACTCATCGCTTGTCCAGGGTACAGGCCCTCCAGCTACATCATGTTCAAATGTTGGTTTGGTCTTGCTGTGCGTGGCACAACTGGCCAGAATTAGAATCATGGAAAGGAAGAGAGTACGCATTTTCATATTTCACTTTTTGGCTTCGTTCAATGTTTCGTAACGCACACGGGTCGCCCCCGCAGGAATGCATCGATAAGACGAAGGTAACTTTCACCGGGAACTATTGAATAGTCGAGGAGTTTGATAGCCAGGTGATTTTCTTTGAAACCGAAGAGGACTTTCAACGGTTTAAGGACCACAAACTTGAGCTTGCAGGTGAATCATGGATAATGAAGAGGGCAAAACAATTTGAACATTTCTTGGGATCCTGGTCCTGAACATGCACCCGCAACGCACAACATGTAAATAACAAGCCAATAACATGTGTATAACAAGCGAAGCCACACAATTCATGATCTTTGATAAATCTTAAAAGCAGCCATTTGCAATTCATTTAAAAAACATTAATCATGAAGTATATCATCATATTCTTATGCCTTTCTCTCACTTTTGCTTGCACAGAAAAAATTGCAACTACCTCGACTCAAAATGTAAGTATGTACGATTCCCCTCTAATCGACAGAGAGGTGGCCCTCAACAATCCGTATGAGCTCACCTTTGATATTGAAAAGCTGAAAGACGATCAATATCACATTGTAACGATCATGAAACTTTTTGGTGGAAGCTTTTATGTGTCCCCTCATTCGACACGGGAATTTAAAGGACGCTTCACAATAGAGCTGGCAGACAATGATCACTTAATATTAGGAGATGATTTTATAGAAATACCCCGCTCCAAAGAAGTATTTGACCCGCATCAATTTGTCAATGGCCTGGTGAATTGGGTACAAGAAGACACGAGGTACGACCACAATTTAACCGTGACATCTCAAGAGGATTTTGAAGTGGGTGGAAAGATCATTTTCACGATTGAACCCAAGTGTACATTGGAGGTAATTCCTTTTATTATCAAATATAAATCCGGGGTATTAACAATTGAGAAGTGGATGTGCTAAGTGCTGAGCGAAGCCATTATGTCCATTTATTTCAGGCCTCCATTTATCAATGAATTATTAGGGAAGTAGATAGAAAACATTTCAACCTGGATTTCTTCAAGAAGGCCAGCGATAAGAGCGTTCTGTTCCTTTACCGCATTGATCAACATATATGTCATGGCAGAGTTGTGCAACCGCTTATTTATGAAATATCACCGCTTATGATGCAACTTCAACCAAATATACAATTACTGGCAAAAGCAAGACAGCCCAAACTACCTTCATTAAAATTGTACACCAAAAAACCAAAATCATGCAAAAGTTTTTTCTCATTATCGGCCTCGCGCTCTCAATTGTTTTGTTAAATGCATCACCTGCATTATCTCAACAATCATGCACCCCTTCATGTCAGCTGGAAAAGAGTTACTTCGTTTTTGTGGAGGGCAATCCAAGTCCTGTAGTGTATCTGAATTTTGACAATGCCGATTATGCTGAATTCGACATTTGGTCGTTAAATGCAAAACTCAACGGCCCTCCATCGAATCGTTATATTGATGTAATCACTGTCTTTGTCAATGATGAGGAATTCGCACGGTACAGCGGCGATAGCGTTTCTGCTGTGACAGTAAAAATCTGCGACCGCGTTATATATTCGATAAGGGCCGAATATTCAAATGGAATTGTAGGAAGTGATGCCTTGGGCGGAGCCAGTATTGGTAAGGTGAGTTATTGTGGCACACTGCTGAACGATTGCGCCGTGGACAGCGACAATGACGGGGTTTGCGATCCCGACGACCCGTGCCCTTACGACTTTGATAATCAATGTCAGCCGCCGGGATGTGTCCCTGTCACCCGAGATTTCGCCACCAACCCACTTGAACACTCGGGCAGAGGCTCTAGTAGCGTCGTGTTGAATTATGGAGCAACGCACCAGGACATCAGTTTTACAATCTCTGACCTAAACTCACATGTAACAGGTAGTAGAGATAGTAGTTATATCGAGTCGGTCAAGATTTATGCCGATGGCACATTGCAAAGCACTTTTACAGCTTCTGGCGAAGACCCGGAGTCTGTTCAGGTGAACATTGATGAGGCATCTCTGATTGAAGTGAGGTTGTCAAATGCTTCGCACCGTGATAGAGGGAGCATGAGCGTTGAATTGTCCGAGGTGACATCATGTAATCCATGGTCTTCATCGCTTGTAGCAAGCTCTGACGGGACTTCCCAGGTGAATGACGATGTACTGCAAGTCTATCCCAATCCCTCCTCAGGTGTTGTTAACGTCACCTTTGAAAGCTATCAGGAGGTTGCCGACATAGGCATTTATGACGTCCTCGGCCGACAACTATTCAATCAACGGGTAGAGAATACAAACACTGCGGTAATCGATATCCCCAATGCTTCGGCACATCAAATGGTGTTCATAATTGTAAAGCTTTCAGATAAGCAAGTCGCCCCATTTAAGCTGTTGCTGACTAATTGAATGCACTGGCTCCTCCTCGCATAAAAGCTCTGAAACAAAAATTTCAGAGCTTTTGTGCTTTATAGACTTGTTGAATGTCATTCGTTAAAGGGCCTGAAGCATGGAAATACAAACAATTCTGTCCTCTTTCTTAATTGGCAACTACATGTCACAATCAATTGAACATCTCCCAAGTCAAAGACCTGTCATGAAAAAACACTAATCAGGACATACATCAATCTTCGCCAAAAACGCACTAGCATACGTTACATCAAATCCGGGGTCTTAACCATTGAGAAGTGGATGTGCTAAGTGCCGAAGCAGGTTTTTAAGTTGCTTGAAAATTACCGGGTGAATATGAAGATTACATGGGCCAGCAAAAATTGATTATTGCCCGGTGATGAGGGCATCGATGACGGATAGATTAAAACTCCTATTCCGCTTGAAGAGCTTCTCGAATCTTGTTCATTGTCATGAACATTCTACCAGTGTCCGGAATAGTCGTAAATCCATACTTAGCATAAAATGATACTGCAGCATTATCAATTGGGTCGACAATTACAGCCTTGGACGCTACATGTTCTTCAGCGACATAAAAACTGCGCTTTATTGCATCAATCAATAGCAATTTCCCAAGGCCTTGACCTTTGTAG
>QMOR01000185.1 GCA_003648285.1 Bacteroidota bacterium | reverse complement strand
GTTTCGATTTTGCGGAGGCCTGATAGGTAACAAGAGCGCGATTCGAGCTCTGCTGAACGCCCATGATCCGGATGGCGGTCACGAATGGCATTGGCAAAAACGATATCGGGCCGGTACTTCCTGATCATCCTGATGATCTTCAACTGATTCTCTTCACTGTCGGTAAAAAATCCGTCTCGCATGCCGAGATTCTCACGAGCTACCGCCCCGAGCATTTCAGCCGCGGCAGCCGATTCCTGGAGCCTCAACTCGGGTGTGCCACGTGTACCCAATTCGCCCTCCGTGAGATCTATGATCCCTACAGTATAGCCCATCTCAATATGTTTGAGCAGTGTGCCGGCGATGCACATTTCGACATCATCCGGATGCACACCAATGGCAAGAATATCAAGTTTCATATCTAAATATTAGGGTTTGTCTGCATTTCAGAATTACATCCAACGAATGAGCGCTGAAGCCCAGGTAAATCCGCTCCCGAATGCCGCAAGGCAAACAAGGTCTCCCGGATTCACTTTTCCGGCTTCCCACGCTTCAGTTAAGGCAATTGGAATGGAAGCCGCTGTGGTGTTCCCATACTTCTGAATATTATTCCAGACCTGATCATCACGCAGTCCCAGACGGCGTTGAACAAACTGACTGATGCGCAAATTGGCCTGATGAGGCACCAGCAACGAAATATCCTCTGCTGTCAGCCCTGCTTCATCGAGTGACTCTTTGATGACTTCGGGAAATTTCACTACCGCATGTTTAAAGACGAGCTGCCCGTGCATTTGTGGATACAACATCCCGTCATCGAGCATTTTCTGCGAAATAAAGGTATCCCCGTATTTCGCCGAATCGTTGTAACCATACTTCTCAACGTCGCCATGATAACCACCATGCGAGCCTGGATTGATCATCGCAAGCTCTTCGGCAAATGTGCCATTCGAATGGAGCTTGGTTGTAAGAACACCGCCCTCCTCTTCTGTCGCCTGGAGAATCGCCGCACCGGCCCCATCGCCGAATATCACAGTCACATCGCGACCTGCAGTCGTATAGTCCAGCCCCATGGAATGCGTCTCCGCCCCCACAAGTAATATCGTCTTGTACATCCCCGACTTGATAAACTGATCCGCTACACTCAGACCATATACAAACCCCGTGCATTGCGTACGCACATCAAGCGCTCCGATCTCCGTCTTCGTGATACCAAGCTCTCGCTGCATCAACACACCACAACCAGGGAAAAAGTAGTCTGGTGACAGCGTCGCAAAAACGATAAAGTCGATATCCTCTTTATCAATGCCGGCTCTCTCGATCGCAATCCGCGCAGCCTTCGCTCCCATCGAACTGGTACCCTCCTCGTGCCGCGTCACATATCGCCTCTCCTTGATGCCGGTGCGCTCCTGAATCCATTGATCAGAAGTGTCCATCCAGCCTTCCATCTCCTTGTTTGTCACGACATTCTCGGGTACGTAATATCCCAGTCCCGTGATTTTTGTATTCGGCATGTTCGATGTTTATTTGTTCAACAGTGTAAGTTAACAAGATTGGCTTTTTTCTCCCACGAATGCAGTCAAGTATCATGCTATTTCACCTCATTTCCATAGGCCAAAGCATCCAGATATGAATTGTTCCGATGAATCAATGCATCCCGCATCCCGAATCTCGCATCCCGAATCCCGCATCCCGCATCGCCAATCTGGCGTATGCGGCCATCCCGCCTAAGTCTTCCTCTTCTTCTTCTTCGCCGCCGGAAACAACACGTTATTCAAAATCAACCGATACCCGGGAGAATTTGGATGCAAATTGAGGTCTGTCTCCGGATCATTGACATAGTGCCGGTAATCCTCTGGATCATGTCCACCGTAGAATGTCCATGTGCCTTCGCCATAGCCGCCGTGTATGTAGCGGGCCTCCTGCTCCGGCTTGTTTTCTCCAAGAATCAGGACATCAGATTTGATATAGTCTTTGTCAAATGCTGTGGTCTGTCCCATAAATCCCTTGACCGTACGCGTATGATTCTGCGTCAGCATAGTTGGTACAGGATCCCATTTGGCAGAAAAATCAAACAATGTGAAATAGTCCTGCTCAGGAGGTACACGGCGCATGCGGTGGTCGATCGTTGAAAATTCGTATTCGAGCGGATTCTGTATGAGTCGAAAATCCTTAAATGCAAATGTTTGAGTAAAATCAAGTTTTTCCTGTGGATTCGGATCCGCCGGATCACCATCGTAGACCTCCGCACAAATGTCTATACCCTCGGCAGCGAGTGCAATGTCATATGTGTCTGTCGCTGAACACATTGCAAACATAAAGCCACCACCACCCACATATTCCTTGACACGCTTTACAACTGCAAGCTTCATCTGCGAGACTTTCTCAAATCCCAACTCCGTAGCAAGATTTTCCATGCGGCGTTGGTTCTCCTTGTACCAGGGCTGCATCCCAAAATTGCGATAAAAGCGGCCATACTGACCGGTAAAATCCTCATGATGCAGGTGAAGCCAGTCGTACAAGGGCAATTTGTCATTCAATACATCCCTGTCATAAATGGTCTCGTATGGAATTTCTGCATAGGTCAGCACCATCGTGACAGCATCATCCCAAGGCTGCACCCGCTCGCCCCTTGCATTGAAATCGGGTGTATACACGGCGATCTTGGGAGCTGCTTCGAGTTTTATTGCGTCCTGATTCAATTCAGGGTCAGAGATTTCTGCAAGAATGGCATTGAACCGTGCCGTAGGCATAATCTCAAAACTTACATCACGTGTGAGACATTCTTTTTCAAACTCCTTCGTGTGTTCAAAAACAAAACTCCCGCCCCTGTAATTGAGCAACCACCAGGTCTCGATGTCCTGCTCCAAAATCCAGTAGGCTATTCCGTATGCCTTGAGGTGATTTCTCTGATCGAGGTCCATTGGGATCAGCATATACGCAGAGAAAGCGCTCACTGTCGTGGCAATCGTAAGTGTAAATATCAGTAGCGCTCGTTTCATCATGAAAGTGAAAGTTGATAAAATGTCCTAAGCCAAAACGTCCGTTCGCGGCACAAATTGCAAAAATACATCATGTCTATCCTAATTTGCCTGTCATCAATTCTTATCCTGCATGTCATCAATCTCTCATTTTCAGCAATAAGGATCAAACATTCAGATTGTTATGATTGTTGCATAGCCATTGAAATACGCAGAGTGTCATACGCGTTCATGTATTTCAATGGATTTATTTGGCATATTTGTCACCTCTTAACAAAAACCCTGGCAGTTGGAGTCGTTTCAAATTCAGTTTCCTGCATGGTATATCCTCATCTGCTTAGCGGCAGGGGTGCTATTTTCGGTGGTACTCTATTATCGTGACAGCACATTTCAGGATCAGCCCGGTATTGTAAAAACCATCATGGCCGTGTTGAGGTTCGGTACAGTCACATTGCTTGCGGCATTGTTGCTATCTCCTTTTCTCAAGATGTATGAGCAGACCGTCCAGGAACCAGTCGTGATCATCGCTCAGGACAACTCCTCATCGATCGGCGACTTTCTGGCGGGTGAAGATTCGTTGGCATACGTTGCGGCTATTGATAAACTGGCTTCAGACCTTTCAGGGAAATACACTGTCGAGCGATTAAAATTTGGCGCCACGATAGAGGAGAGCGCAGACGTCAATTTCGAAGACAAGGTCACGGACATTTCACAACTGCTCGAGTATGTAGGCAAGCAATATGGCGATCAAAACCTCGGTGCGGTGATCCTTGCTACTGATGGATTGTACAACCGCGGCAAGAATCCGCTGTACTTGTCACAGGAAATGCAGGCCCCGCTCTATACAATAGCTCTGGGTGACACAACGGTGAAGACAGATCTCCTCATCCAGCAGGTCCTTCACAATCGCATCTCATTTTTGGGGGATAAATTTCCGATCCAGGTAGATATCTCGGCACACAAGCTTGCCGGACGCAACGCAACGATTTCGATTCAGCGGATTAACGGTTCGAAGGTCACTACCCTGATGCAGGAAGCCATCAAGATCGATGATGACTATTTCTTTGAGACGCGCGAATTTTTACTCGATGCCGATCAGGCGGGCGTCAATCGCTACAGGGTACGCCTTTCGGGCATATCCGGTGAGGAGCAATATGCAAACAACCTGAAGGACATATATATCGAGGTGATTGACGGGAGGCTGGAAATACTGGTCCTCGGGAGTGCACCACATCCTGATCTTGCCGCCTTGCGCGAGATTATTTCTACGAATGAAAACTACAATGTCACATCTGATTTATTTTCGGACTTCGATGACAAGGCAGAGGATTTTGACCTGGTCATCCTGCACCAGCTTCCGGACTCGAAACACAATATTACACCCCTTCTTGCGACATTGGACAAAGCAAATATCCCAAGGATGTATATCATCGGTGAGGGGACCGCACTTCCTAGATTTAATGATGTGCAGGACATCCTTTCTATTACGGGTGGCACTCAAAATTCAAATGAAGTCACAGCGCTTATTGACCCACAATTTCAGTTATTCACTATTCAGGAAAATTTTGAAAATCAAATAAGAACGTTCGCCCCATTAAATGCTCCTTTTGGGGAGTATAGCGTCAATCCTGCGGCCGATATTTATTTATACCAGAAAATTGGAAATGTAGATACACGTTTTCCACTCATGCTTTTTGGTGAGTCAGGTGGTCTGAAGACCGGCATACTCGCAGCCGAGGGCATATGGAAGTGGCGTCTTTATGACTACTTGCAAAATGGCTCGCACGACCTGACAAATACACTTATCAATAAAGCCATACAGTACGTCACGATAAAAGATGACCGCCGCAAATTCAGGTCGATGCCATCAAAAAATCTCTTTAATGATGACGAGCAAATCACATTTTCTGCGGAATTGTATAACCAGTCATACGAGCTGATTAACACGCCTGATGCATTCCTGATCATCCGCGATGACGATGCTAATGAATACAGCTATACCTTCAACAAGACCTCGCATAGCTACGCGATCAGTATCGGTCGTTTTGCTGTCGGGGAATATCGCTACACCGCATTTACCGATTACGGTGGCAAGCGACTTCAGATCAATGGCAAATTCAGTGTAAAAGAAATTCAACTCGAGAGCTATGCCACTACAGCTGATCATAGTACCCTATACACACTATCAGCAAAATATGGGGGCGAGGTCTACTACCCTGCTTCGCTAGACCACCTCAGCGAGCAACTTTTGTCCAGCAACGACCTCAAGCCTGTGATTTATCAAAGCGTACGCAATCGCCCTCTTCTTCAAATCCGTTGGTTGTTTTTTGGATTTCTGATACTACTCACAGGTGAATGGTTTATGCGAAGATTTCTGGGCGGATACTAATTGCCATCTATCAATTGTCAATTCAACTATAAACTGGAATCCAGATCACTTAACCCATGATCACTTCCCTCCCATCAACACCTCCTGATACGCCTTCAGCTTTTTCCACTCACCATTCGCTGCCATAAGTGCCTGCCTCGGCCATGTCTTGGGCTTATGGCCATGAAATCTTGATCCGGCTGTGTCGAGTATCACCCGCAAAATATGACGCGAGGTACCCGACAGTTTTTCCCAGGATGAAATACCACTATTTATCAGGACCTCTGCAATCTTGGGACCGATACCTTCGATGAGCACCAGGTCATTGTGCATGATTTCTCTTCCAAAAATCTCCGATGCCTGAGTGAGTAACTTCGGTTCCGGAGCGGGCTGCCTTTCTTCCCCGCTATCTGAGGAAAATGGATCAGCTTCTGATTTTGATAGTACGGTATCCGGTCTATCTCCCTGTTCACTATCCATTAGAGCACTGCTCATCGAATCAGCGGAACGCGGTTTGTCTTTGCGAGGCTTTTTGGCTTTCTCCTTGCGAAGCTTTTTAACAAGGCGTTCCAAATCTGAATTAAGTGATTGGACCTCGGCGATCTGATTCTGCAGATCACTTATCTGCGTTTCATGATCAGCCAGGGCCGACTGCCATTTTTCAATTTCTGATTGATGCTCCTGACCAGAAGCGGCAAATTCATCGAGCTGTTTTTTCAGATTGCTATTAGAGACCGTCAGCGATGCCAACTGCTGCCTTTGACTGCTCGTCAAGGTATTAAGGGAATCAAGCTCCTGCTGTTGATGAGTTGTTGTGGCTGTGAGTTCAGAAAGTTGCTCTTTCAGACTTCCATTTGCAGTTGTGAGTGATGTAATCTGCGCTTCGGCCTCGCGCAATTTGCGTCGTGTCCAACCCCAGATGAGATATCCGAGGAGCAACCCAAGGAGTAGTGTACCGACCAGCATGAGTATGACTTCCCATATCGCATAGGCGCACACACCTGAAAATGGACTCTCCTGAAACATAATTACTGCGATTTAGTGAATTTTAATTCTACACGTTTGATATCGATTGCATTGAATGCCATTTCTCCGGGATCACGCTGATCATCAATGCGTACCGATCTTAAAAGGAAACGACTTGAATCAAGTTGTGGTGCAAAAATGGCCAAAACACTCCCGGCACGAGCCATTCCCAAGGTTTCATTGTCCGTACGGGATTTCTCATCAGTATGATATCGCCCGGTGATCTGAAGCATCTGATCTTCATGCAGTAATGCGATGATCGAATCGCGATAAAACACAAAACCTGCATCGAGAATAGGTT
>QMOR01000184.1 GCA_003648285.1 Bacteroidota bacterium | reverse complement strand
TCGAACTGGCCATCGGCATACGTTGCAAATATCACGGGCACAGGATTCTTCGTGTGTGCTGTATTGGGCGTTCCGTCGGGATTTACCATCATGTCAGAATTGCCATGATCGGCGATGATGATGATCCCGTAGTCATTTTTCAGCGCCAATGGGACAAGACGCGAGAGGCAACTATCTACAGTTTCTACAGCCTCTATGGCCGCATTGAAATCGCCTGTATGTCCCACCATGTCCGCATTCGCAAAATTGAGGCAGATAAAGTCGGGCGTTTTTTCTTCGATAGATTGCATTACCGCATCGGTGACTTCGAGCGCACTCATGCTCGGTTTGAGATCGTAAGTCGCAACCTTCGGCGAGGGTATCATGATTCTGTCCTCTCCGGGAAATATCGACTCGCGTCCCCCCGAAAAGAAAAATGTGACGTGAGGGTACTTTTCCGTCTCGGCAATCCGCAATTGTGTTTTGCCAGCTGTCGAGAGGACCTCACCCAGTGTGTCCTTCAGATCGTCTTTGGTAAACAGGGCAGTCACAGCTTCAAAAGTGTGATCATATGTGGTCATCGTTACGGTGTGAAGATTGATCTTCGACATCTCAAATTCGGGATTGTCCTTTTGTGTCAGTACACTCAGCAGCTCCCTTGGCCTGTCAGTACGAAAGTTGAAAAAGATGATCGTATCACCCTCTTCGATCGTCGCCAGTGGCTTACCAGCCTCATCCGAGCATACGACAGGAGCGATAAATTCATCTGTGATACCTGCCTCGTAAGACTGTCGTATCGCATCAAGCGGGGCATTTGTCATCGTTCCTGTACCGTGTACGAGGAGGTCGTATGCTTTTTTTATCCGCTCCCAGCGATGATCCCGGTCCATGGCATAGTATCGACCGATCACAGAGGCGAGTTGGATGTCTGTCCCTTCGATATGATCGAGTATCTCGGCGAGACTGTCTATGCCGCTGTTGGGATCCACATCCCTGCCATCGGTGAAGGCATGGATATAAGCAGTGGCGTCATATTTGGAATGAATGAGATCGCACAGCGCCTTGAGGTGGTTGATGTGTGAATGCACTCCACCATCAGAGAGCAGGCCCATCAGGTGAATCTTTCCGCTGCCATTCACAGCAGATTTCAGTGCTTCATTGAGTTTGGGAAGAGCTGCAAATTCACCTGTTTCGATCGATCTGTTTATCCTGGCAAAATCCTGATAGACGACTCGACCAGCACCGATGTTCAGGTGTCCGACTTCAGAGTTTCCCATTTGACCTTGAGGGAGTCCTACGTCTTCGCCAAACGTTGTCAGACGCGCATTGGCGTATTTTTTGTATAGATTATCTACAAATGGGGTGTTGGCTGCAGAAATGGCCGAAATGGCGGGGTCAGGGTTGATCCCCCAACCGTCGAGGATGATCAGAAAAGCGCGTGAATTGATAGACATTGGATCGAAATTTGTTTCTTTGGCGCGCAATATTGTTAATTAAATTCACATTATTACACAAGCGGACAAGAACTGCACCCCCCACCCAAACAGCCCGCTCTCGCTGGATTATTACCATCCGGCGAAAGTGGAGACAGATGTAGAGTGCCTTCGCGCGCGTTAAAAGTATACCAGAAGGCAATCAAATGATGATCTGGCTGCGTTATTAATGAAATAGAAAAATATGCTAAAGACGATGTTATCGTTGATGGTGATGTGTTTTACCGTTGGAGTAATGGCTCAGATGAGTGTTGAAGAAGCATTCAGGAAAGAAAATGCCCAGGCGTTTGGCCATCACTTTCACGCAGATGTCGAAATGTCTCTGCTCGGCAAGGACAATCGCTATAGCAAGGCTGATGCGATCGGATTGATGGAGAAGTTTTTTTCGCTGCATGTTGTGCAGAGCTTTAGCAAGGTACATTCCGGATCTTCACGAGGAAAAGTTTCAAACTACTATATCGGCCAACTCACTACGGACAAGGGAGTCTATCGCGTGTACATCTATTATGACGTGCATGGCGACAAGAAAGATATCCATGAGCTCCGCATTGAAAAAAACTAACTGATCAAGGCTCCATCACTCCCATGCCAAATAGCGCGTAGTCGTATTTGACGGGATCTTTGGGGTCCATGAGTCGCAGTTGAGAGGTCAGCTCTTCGACGGCTTTCCAATCTGACTTGTCACGAGTGAGCAGACCCAGTCTATGTGCGACGCGCATCACGTGTACATCGAGCGGTATCATGAGATCTGCGGTCGATATGTCATGCCAGAGTCCAAGGTCTACACCTGACGCATCGCGTCGTACCATCCATCGCAAAAACATATTGAGGCGTTTGCAACTCGCACCCCGTGCGGGAGTCGCAATGTGCTTGCGCGTGCGCTTGGGAGCCCATTCTGAGTCAAAAAATATCCTGTGAAAGCCGGTGAGCATCTCCTTTACACTCGGTGAGGCTACATCAGTATGCCTTGTAAATGCACTCTGAAGGGAATCGTTTTCACTGTAATAATTGCGGAAAAAGTGCAAAAAATAAAGCGTGTCGGTCGGTTGAAAGGTGCGGTGGACAAATTGCAAAAGTCTCTTGGCTTCTTCGTCAGAATGGTGCATCACAAAATCATAGGGTGCATGATCCATGAGAGCAAACAACTCATTGGCCTTGTTGATAATCGTCTTGCGAAGCCCCCAGGAGAAGACGGCAGTCCACAATGCCACGATTTCAATATCCTGTAGTCGGGTGTACTGATGTGGGACACTTATCGGGTCACTCTCAATAAATACCGGTTGATTGTAAAGCGCGACACGATCATCGAGCAGAACCTTAAGCTGAGCGAGGGTAGAAGCTTTCATGACAGCGTATGACGTAAATCCAGGTACTTATATCCGACAGCGTTGCAAAACAAGGTTACAACAACAAACGCAACCACATCCCGAAAAGATCCCGCATCCCGCATCCCGAAAAATCCCGCATCTCGCATCTCGGATCCCGCATCGGGAATCATCGAAGATGAATCCCTCTAAAGCGTCCGCTTTATCTCCTCTATCTCATAAGTCTCAATCACATCACCGACCTTGATGTCGTTGAAGTTCTTGATAGTGATTCCACATTCGATACCGAATTTCACTTCCTTGACGTCTTCTTTGTACCTCTTTAAAGAGGAAATCGCACCAACCACGCCTTCCTTGGTAGGATAGGTCACGATACCATCCCGAATGAGGCGGATGTGTGAGTTGCGCGAGATTTTGCCTTCCAGCACATAGCAACCGGCAATCGTACCGATACGGCTGATCTTGTAGATCTCCCGCACTTCCACCTGACCCGTGATTTTTTCTTCTCTGGTAGGCTCGAGCATCCCTTCGATCGCAGATTTGATCTCATCGATCGCTTCGTAGATCACAGAGTATGTCTTGATCTGGATGCCTTCCTTTTCTGCGAGTTTTCGTGCTCCCAGTGAAGGTCGTACCTGGAATCCGATGATGATGGCATCCGAAGCACTGGCGAGCAGCACATCTGACTCGATGATCTGGCCTACAGCCTTGTGAATGACGCTGACACCTACGGTATCCACACTGAGTTTGATCAGTGAATCAGAAAGGGCTTCTACTGAACCATCGACGTCACCTTTCACGATCAGTTTGAGTTCTTTAAAGTCTCCCAATGCAAGTCGGCGACCGATTTCATCCAGACTCAGACGCTTCGTTGCACGGTTTGTTTGCTCACGTGCGATCTGTGCGCGCTGTGTGGCGATCTGTCTCGCTTGAGGTTCATCATCCGTTTCTCTGAATATCTCACCTGCCTGGGGTGCGCCATCCATACCGAGGATGAGCACAGGCTGGCTTGGACCAGCGGTCATTACTTTCTGTCCACGTTCATTATACATCGCTTTGACCTTTCCCGGATGTTCACCGGCGACCAATGTATCTCCAATATTGAGCGTACCGTTTTGTACGAGGACCTTTGTGACATAGCCACGGCCTTTATCGAGCGAAGCCTCGAGCACAGTTCCCAACGAATTCCTGTCAGGATTGGCTTTGAGATCGAGCATCTCCGCTTCGAGAAGTATTTTTTCAAGCAGCTGATCTATATTTTCACCTGTCTTAGCTGAAATATCCTGCGACTGAAACTTACCGCCCCAGTCCTCAACGAGGATATTCATACTCGACAATTCCTGTTTGACTCTTTCCGGATCTGCTCCGTCTTTGTCGATCTTGTTGATGGCAAAGACCATTGGGACACCAGCCGCTTGTGCATGGCTGATGGCTTCCTTTGTCTGAGGCATGATCCGGTCATCTGCTGCGACAATGATGACAGCGATATCTGTCACCTTTGCACCACGCGCACGCATGGCAGTAAATGCCTCGTGACCAGGTGTATCCAGAAATGTAATCCTCTTATTATCTGCACCGACCTCGACCTCATATGCACCAATGTGCTGAGTGATACCACCGGCTTCACTTTCGGCTACATTTGCATTTCGGATAAAGTCCAGCAGTGACGTCTTACCATGATCCACATGACCCATCACGGTTACGATAGGAGCACGGGGCAGAAGATCCTCTTCAGCATCTTCCTCATCGTCAATTTCCAGTGTCTGCTCCTCTGCCGTGATAAAGTTTATTTCATGATTATACTCATCAGCCAGAAGCTCGATGACCTCGGCGTCCAGGCGCTGATTGATAGAGACGATCACTCCGAGATTCATACAAGTTGTGATCACATCTGTAACAGATACATCCATGAGATTGGCGAGCTCAGATACTGACACAAATTCCGTCAGGTCAATTGCTTTTGTCTCATTCTCTACCTCTACCTCATCGCGTCGCTCGGCTTTCTTGTCACGCGAATCGCGTCGGATTTTTTGTCTTTTACTTTTGCCACCGCGCTGAATCCGCGCCATCGTGGCCTTTATCTTATCCTCGATTTCTTTTTTAGAGACCTCTTTGATATCATCTCTGCCTCCCTTGCGTTTAGGAGCTCCTTTTTTTGGGACGCTGCGCACATCTTGTGGCGTGATTTTGCGACGTTTCCGCTTTCTGCGTTTCCGTGCATCGCTGGCGGACGTTCCGGCTGCAGTTTTCTGTTTTTTGTCGTCCTGTTTCGGTTTTGGCTTCGCGAGCTTCGACGCATCGATCTTACCGAGTACCTTAAGTCCCTTGAGTTTTGGCGTTACGGCCCTCAGGAGCTCTTCAGTTTTTTTAACTGGAGGAGGAGAAGCTTCGGGTTCTGCAGTCTTTGCCTGCTCGCCTTCTACTTTCTCAGGTTTTACAGCGGCGCTGTCATCCTTGACTTCTGGCTTTGCCTTCGCGGTGGGGTCGGGTGCCTTCTCAGGTTCTTTTACTGCCTTCTTTGGCTCGGGCGCAGGTTTCTCTTTTTTGCGATTTATAGCTTCGAGATCTATCTTTCCGACCAGCTTGATCGTAGGCTTGCCTTCGGCCTTTTCTTCTTTTTTCTCGACGGGAGCTGCGACTTCACCAGGTGTGTCAGCGATTACTTTCGCGGCTGGTTCCACAGGAGGCTTAGGCACCACCGGGGCCTTGACTACATCTATGTGAAACACAGGCTTCTCCTCTACCTCTTCCCTGGGTGGACGATGTCCAATCGTGAGCTTGTCAGCCTTTTCCTTCACAGCAATCTCGTTGCTGAAATGCTTGAGCAATTCGCTGTACATCTCGTCCGAGATCTTCGCAATCGGTTTATTCTCTATCTCGAACCCACTATTATTGAGGTGCTCGACGATAGTCGTAGTTCCGACGTTGAGTTGTTTGGCAATTATGACTAATCTTTTCGCCATGCAATGTTTTATATCTCACGCTCTCATCAACGATGACAGCACTGTTTAATCTTCGAATTCTCTAGCGAGTATTTTCAATAGCTCGTCCACAGTTTCCTCTTCAAGGTCCGTCCGGCGAATCAATTCTTCACGGTTAAGTGCAAGAACGCTTCTGGCCGTATCGCAACCGATGCCTTTCAGCTGATCGATCACCCATGCTTCAATCTCATCGGAAAACTCTTCCAGATCCACATCCTCCATATCCGTTGGATCATCCGAGTCGCGGTAAACATCGATCTCATATCCGGTCAGTTTGCTCGCCAACTTGATATTCGAGCCACCCTTGCCGATCGCCAAAGAGACCTGGTCGGGCTTGAGGAATACACTCGCACGCATCCTCTCCTCGTCCAGTTCGATACTCGTCACCTTCGCCGGTGTCAGTGCACGCTGGATAAACAACTGTGAATTGTTTGTAAAATTCACAATGTCAATATTTTCATTGCGCAACTCACGGACAATCCCGTGAATCCGCGAACCCTTCATTCCTACACAGGCTCCAACAGGGTCGATGCGGTCGTCATATGACTCCACAGCAACCTTGGCGCGTTCACCCGGAAGGCGTACAATTTTCTTAATGGTAATGAGACCATCCTCCACCTCGGGAACTTCCTGCTCCATGAGCTTCGCAAGAAACTCGCTGTCAGTCCTCGAAATAATGATCACCGGAGTGTTGTTGCGCATATCTACGTTGCGGATCACCGCACGCACCATATCTCCTTTTCTGAAAAAATCAGCCCTGATCATCTCTCCACGTGGAAGTACCAGTTCATTTCCTGTGGCATCATCAATCACCAATACCTCGCGCTTCAGGATCTGGTGTACTTCACCGAGCACGATATCACCGATTCTGTTTGAGTAGCGCTTGAATATTTCGTCTTTCTCGAGCTCCATGATGCGACTGATCAGCGTCTGACGCGCTGCCATGATTGCCCGCCGTCCAAACTC